>CAZNSS010000423.1:0-4020 GCA_964575465.1 uncultured Holophagales bacterium
CGGCGCCGCAGGCTCGGCCGGGACGGGGCGCGCGGGACGCCCGAAGCGGACACGCAGGACGGGGTGCCGCCTTCGGAACGCCTCGAAGGCAGAGGGGTCGTCGGGGTGGAGCGGCCTCCCGTCGCGGTCGACGAGGCGCGCCACGGCGGGGGACGGGGAGCCGTCTCCCGTCCTCCTGGCCGAGATCTCCGCGACGGTCTCGCGTCCGCCCTCCTCGAGGAACGCGAACCGCAGCGAGAGCCGGTCGACGGGTGCGGCACCCGGCCCGCTCGGGAGGTGGAAGTCGAGAGGCCCGAAGACGGGGAGGGTCGCGCGGTGCGCGAGGGCGAGCTCGAGCGCGTCGAGGACGCTCGTCTTCCCGCAGGAGTTCTCGCCGATGAGGGCGGTCGTGTCGGCGAGCTCCAGCGTCATGCGCCGGATCCCGCGGAATCCCTCGATCTCGATGCGGCGGAGCGGCACGGTCGTGGGCGTCCCCCCGGCCGAGTGTAGGGCCTCGGCGGTTCTCCGGAGCGGTCAGGCGCGGACGCCGTGCTCGACGAAGAGCTTCATCAGCGCGAGCGCCTCGCCCCAGCCGGCCGACCGGTTCAGCATCTCGCGCAGGCCGGCGGCGCCTCCCTCGAAGCCGTGCTCGACGAGGCGGACGAGCGTGCCGTCGACGCGGGCTTCGAGGTCGATCGCGACGGTGGTGTCGTACGTCTTCGCGTCCACCGGCCACCGGAAGGAGAAGCGCCTCGGGGAATCGGCCTCGAGGACCGTCCCCTCGTACGTCCCCGTGAACGCGTCCGGTCCCCAGCGCTCCCACCGGAAGACGAGGCGTCCTCCCGGCGTCGCGTCGAGGACGGTTCCCGCCGTGAACCAGCCGTCGAGGCCCGGGGCGGTCGCGATCGCCCTCCAGACGCGGTCCGGGTCCGCCTTCACGAGGACCTTCGCCTCGACGCGCTCCGGGCGCAGCCGCCTTCCCGGGGGCGCCGGTCCGAGCCGCTTCGCCAGGAAGTCGCGCCCCGGGTCGGTGTAGCCGCAGGAGAGGTAGAGCTCGCGGGCGCGCACGTTCTCGTGGGCGACCTCGAGGCGGATCGCGCCGGCCCCGCTCTCGCGGGCGAGCTCCTCGAGGAACGCGAGGAGCTTCGTGCCGATCCCCCGTCCCTGGAAGGCGGTTGCCACGAGGATCTCGTCGAGGAGGAGGAAGCGCCCGCCCTGCTCGGTGCTGAAGGCCCAGGTCCCCATGGCGTACCCGGCGGGGACGCCGTCCGCGAGCGCCAGCCAGACGTGTCCGAGCGCCGGGTCGGCGAAGAGGGCCCCGAGGGCGTCCCGGATGGCCGACTCGTCGAACGGGATCCCCTCGTGCTCCCAGAGCGCCCGCATCATCGGGAGGAAGGTCGCCGCGTCCGCCGCCGAGGCCGTCCGGAACGTCACGCTCATCGGCGGGGCCTCCCCTACCTCATCGAGAAGAGGTCCTTGTCGTATCTCACGCGCATCGTCGCCGTCCCGATCTGGACGGAGATCGCGCGGAGGTCGCTCGAGGCGGCGGCGGCCTCGCCGCGGACGAAGAGGCGGACCCGCATGGCGCCGGTCGGGTCGTCGGTACCGGCCGGCCGCAGCTCCGCCGTCGCCCCGGCGAGCGCAGGCAGGGAACGGCCGGAATCGTCGTTGGCGCCGAGGATCTGCGCCGACTGGAAGCCGGAGACGTTCACGGGCTGCCGGAAGCCGAGGATGATCACGAGCCCCTGGGCGTCCTTCGAGTAGTAGAAGCCGCGGACGTTCCCGTCGACGAGGCGCCTCTCCTCCGGTCCCAGCTTTGCCGCGCGGCTCACGGCCTTCTTCGGCTCGGGGACGGCCGTCGGCAGCGGCGCCTCGACCGCCGTACCCGGGACCGCGGGGGGCGGCGCCGGGGCGGCGAGCGTGACCGGCTCCCCGGAGGGCATGTTCGGCTTGACGTAGAACTGCCAGCCGGCCCACGCCCCTCCCCCGAGGATCCCGAGGACGATGATCGCGATCGCCGCGACCTTCACCTTCCGCGACGTCTCCGCCTTCTGCCTGATGCGGATCGACTCCGTGTCGCGCCGCACGGACCTCGACCGGGAGTCGGCGCCGTACACGGGGTGTACCGGCGACCGGGAGATCCCCTGCCGGCTCTCCTTGAGAACCTGCATCTGCTCGTTGTAGTCCGCCTGCTCCAGCCAGTCGGGGACCTGCGACGCCGGGGCGCTCTTCGGCTGCGGGGCGGCGGGCGCGGGCTGGAACCCGTTCGTCACCGCAGCCATCGCCCCGGGGCTGACGCGCGAGGCGGAGGAGGGGGCCTTCGTCTCGGCTTCGGTGAAGGGGAAAGCCCCGTCGTCGAAAGAGGTCGCCGCGGTCCCGCCCACCGAGCTGCGGCCCGAGGGTCCGGGTGTCCCGGGGCCTCCCGGCGTCCCGGCGGAGCCGGAGACCGACCTCTTGGTGTCCGTGGAGGGGAGCGTGGAGACCGTCTCGGGGTCGGGGACGAGGCCGGCCTTCTCGGCCTCGGCCTGCGCCGCGACGAGGGCGTCGATGATCTCCTCGTACCCCTGTGGCCGGTCGTCCGACTTCTTCGCGAGCATCTTCACGACGAGGGCCTGGAGGGACTCGGGGATCGGCGGGTTCCCCTCGGGTGTGGAGAAGTCGATCGGCTGGCGGTTCTCCTGCGCCATGACCCATTCGAGGTAGTTCCTGGAGTTCTGGACGTTGATCGGCCGGCGCTTGGTCAGGAGACGGAAGAAGATGACGCCGAGCGAGTAGATGTCGCTCCGGAAGTCGACGTGGCCGAACGTGAGGAGCTCGTGCGAGGCGTAGGCGAGCTTCCCGAGGAACTCGCCCGTCTGCGTCAGCTCGCCGCCGCTCCCTTCCTGCAGGACCTTCGCGACGCCGAAGTCGAGGATCTTCACGAGCCGGCGGTCGTCCTGGAGGGTGACCATGATGTTGTTCGGGGAGAGGTCACGGTGGAGGATGTTCCGTTCCTTGAGGTAGGCGAGGCCCATCGACGCCTGGACCATGAGCGGGATCAGCTCGGGGAACGGCCGCCCCTCGAAGGCGCCGAAGTCGACCGCCTTGACGTACTCCATCACGATCGTCGGCAGCCCCTCGCGCGACCGCGTGATCTCGTAGCAGCGGACGATGTTCCGGTGGTTGAGCGACGCCAGGATCTGGTTCTCCTTCATGAACCGGGCCTGGAGCTCGGGGTCCGTCAGGCTGCGCGACATCACCTTCGCGGCGACCGGGAGGTGGGTGCGACGGTCCTCGGCGAGGAAGACGATGCCCATTCCCCCCTCGCCGAGGACGCGGGAGACGGTGTAGTGGTCGAACTCGGGAGGTCTGAGAAGAACGCTCAATGCAGAACCGTTTGGCGGATTGTACGGCCCATCCGGATTCTCAGGTCGATGCCAGGGAACCCGCCCTGCTCCTCACGTTCTCGTCGGTAACGGCGCTGGACGAACGGGCGTGCCCGGGCGTGAACCCCGACCCGGAGGCGCCCGTCCGGGCGCGCCCTTCCTCCCTGCGACCGCGGTCAGGCGCCCTTCTGCCAGAGGGCGAAGGCCGCCCCGGCCGGGTCGGAAAGGACGGCGTAGCGGTCGGTCCCCATCGCCCTCGGCCCCGCGAGGACCTTCCCGCCGAGGGCGGCCGCCGAGGCGAGGCTCGCGTCGAGGTCCGCGACGACGACGTAGACGAGCCAGGCGGGAGGCAGGCCGGCGTTCCCGCCCCGCGCGTGGCAGACCCCCGCGCGGGGCTCGCCCGTCGCGGCGTCGGCCATCACCCAGTCCGAGTAGTCGCCCATCGGGACGTCCGCAGGCTTCCATCCCACGACGGCGGCGTAGAAGTCCCGCAGGCGGGGAGCGTCCTCGACCGTCAGGTCGAGCCAGCCGATCGTGCCGGGCGCCGGCGCGGTCACACGACGCCTGCGCGGGCTGCCTTCCAGGCGGCGTACAGGCGCGGGGCCGCGTCGACGAAGCCGGCGTGCCGCGGGGTCCAGCCGAGGCGGCGGACGGCCTTCCAGGAGTCGACGTGCTG
>CAZNSS010000424.1:0-4017 GCA_964575465.1 uncultured Holophagales bacterium
GGTGGTCTCCTTCGGTTCGTCGCTCATGGCTCACCTCGTTCCGCGCGTCCGGCCCGCAGTTCCTCCCCGGGGGAGCCCGGCCGCCACAATCCCAGTATCGCGCTCTTCGCGGCGGGAGCGCACGCAAAGTTCCCTCGGGCCTGCGGCCCGGGTCGCGGCCCCGTGGCGCCGGGCTGCTGCCGCGTCAGAACTCGGTCGACTCGAACGCCCGGGAGAGCTGTCTCATGACGGCGTTCGTCGCGAGCCCCGCGACCGCCGCCGTGATCGCCTTCCCTCGGTTCCGGCCGATCCAGAAGCCGAGGGCGGCCGCCCCGAGGACGCACGGGACGGGGTACTTCCGGACGACGTCGAGCGCGACGTTCTGCCAGTCGGCGCCCTTCTCGAACGCGAACGGCGCCTCGGCGCCCCCGACGGGGCCGTCCGGCGACGCCCCGTGGGGGGCGGGCGGGCGGATGGTCGGCTCCGACATCAGTCGTCGCTCCGCCGGCGGAGGAGGAGACCCAGCGCGAAGCCGACCCCGAGGGCGATCGCGATCGACTTGCCCGGGTTCTCCTTCACGTAGTCGGTGACCTTGTCGGTCACCTCGTTCCACTCGGTGTCGCGGATCTTGTCGCGCAGGGCGCTCGCCCGGGACTTCACGCCCTCGGCGACCTCGCCCATCTTCTCCTTGACGCGTCCGCCGAATCCCTCGCGGGCGGCGTCGATCTTCTCGTCGACCAGCTTGGCGGCGTCGATCGTCTCGGCCATGGCACGGACCTCCCTTCGGGTATTTCCGGCGGAATCTTCGCACGCCGGCGATCCGGGTCGCCACCACGGACGCGCCCGCGGGGCTACGATGGCGCGAGGAGGCCATGATGCAGATCGGGTTCCACGGGGCGGCGCGCACCGTCACCGGCTCGAAGTACCTCCTGACCCTCGACCGCTACCGCCTGCTCGTCGACTGCGGCCTCTTCCAGGGCGGCTTCGAGATGCACCAGAGGAACTGGAGGCCGACGCCGTTCCGGCCCGATTCCGTGGACGACGTCCTCTTCACGCACGCCCACATCGACCACACCGGCTACTTCCCCCGCCTCGCGGCGGACGGCTTCACCGGCCGGGCTTTCGCGACCCCTCCGACGAAGGCGCTCCTGGGCGTCCTCCTCCCCGACTCCGGCGGCCTCCAGGAGGAAGAGGCCCGCTGGGCCAACAAGAAGGGGTTCTCGCGCCACCAGCCGGCGAGGCCGCTCTACACCGAGGACGACGCGAACCGCTCTCTCCAGCTCCTCCAGCGGCTCGAGTTCGACACGGAGACCCCTCTCGACAAGGGTCTGAAGGTGACGCTGCACCGGGCGGGGCACATCCTCGGCGCGGCCTTCGCCGAGATCCGCTGGCGCGACAGGGCCTCCGACTGGAAGACCGTCGTCTTCTCGGGCGACATGGGGCGTCGCAACGTCCCGATCCTCCGCGACCCGGACCCGCTCCCCGCGTGCGACGTCCTCGTCTGCGAGTCGACCTACGGCGACCGGCTCCACGAGAAGACCGACCCGAAGGAGCTGCTCCGGCGCGAGCTGGAGGAGGCGTTCCGGCGGGGAGGTTTCACCGTCATCCCGGCGTTCGCCGTCGGGAGGACCCAGGAGGTCCTCTATCACCTCTTCGAGCTCTTCGAGGAGGGGCGCCTGCCGCAGGTGCCGGTGTTCGTCGACTCGCCGATGGCGAACTCCGTCGTCGAGCTCTACTGCCGCTACCGCTCCGAGCACGACGTGGAGATGCAGGCGCTGGAGGACAACGTCGGGTCGCCCCTCCTGACCCCCTACTTCACCATCGTGCGAAAGCGCGAGGACTCGAAGAAGCTGAACGACCACCCCGGGCCCGGGATCGTCATCTCGGCCTCGGGCATGGCCACGGGCGGGCGCGTCCTCCACCACCTCTACCACCGCCTCCGCGACCCGCGGAACACCGTCCTCATCGTCGGCTACCAGGCCGAGGGGTCGCTCGGGCGGCAGCTCCTGGAGGGGGAGACCGAGGTGAGCGTCCTCGGCGAGGCCGTGACCGTGAAGGCGGCGATTCGCCAGATCCCGGCCCTTTCGGCCCACGCCGACGCCGACGAGCTGATCGCCTGGATGAGGACGGCCCCCGCCCCGCCGAAGACCGTCTTCCTGACGCACGGCGAGCCGGCCGCACAGGACGCCTTCGCCGACCGCATCCGCCTCGAGCTGGGCTGGAACGTGAGCGTTCCGGAGCCCGACGACGTCGTGGAGGTCTGACCTGGGCCGCGGAACCGGCTCCTTCCCCGTCCGCGCTCCCCAGCTGAAGGGGATCGGGCGGGCCCTCGCCCTCTCCTGGGTCGTCCTCCGCCGGAGCCTGAGGTCTTTCCTCGACGCCCGCGGCGCGGTCCTCGCCGCCGGCCTCGCCTACTCCTCCCTCCTGTCGTTCATCCCGCTCGTCGTCTCGGTCACCGTCCTCACGTCCACCTTCTTCGGCGAGAGCGGGACCGGGTTCCTGCGCCTCCTCCGCTTCTTCGTCCCCGGGAACTCCCGCGAGCTGATGAAGAGCATCTCCACGCTCGTCGACGACGCGCAGACCGCCTCCTGGGTCGCGACGGCGCTCCTCGTCGTCACCTCGCTCCGCGTCTACTTCGACGTGGAAGGGGCGGCGAACCTCCTCTGGGGGACGCTCCGCCCGCGTCGGGTGAGCCAGCGGCTCCTCCTCGCCGTCCTCGTCGTCGTCCTCGGGCCGGTCGCGCTCGGCGTCGTCACGTCGCTTCTCCTCGAGCGGGGCGTCCCGCTGACGCAGCTCCACTTCCGAGGCCTCTTCGCGTCGATCGCGGGCCTGACCCTCGTCTACAAGGTCGTGCCGGCGGCGCAGGTCCGCTGGGGCGCCGCGGCGTCGGCCGGCGTCGTCGCCGGCGCCGGCCTCACCGCCCTCCGCTGGCTCTTCACGGCCGGGCTCGTCGCCTTCGCGGGGGTCGAGCGGCTCTACGGCACGGTGAGCGCCATCGTCCTCTTCGTCATCGGCGCGGGTTTCGCGTGGACGGTCCTCCTCTTCGGCTTCGCCTTCGCCCACGCCATCCAGTTCCGCGACGAGCTCCTCGCGCACGACGCCCCGCCCCCCGAGGCCAGGAAGCCGGGTGCGCTCGAGGAGACGACCCAGCTCCTCCTCCGCCTGACGGAGGCGTGGCACGCGGGGGTCGCGCTCGACGTCTCGACGCTCTCGGAGGCGTGCGGCCGCGCCGCCGACGACCTCCGGTCGCGGATGAAGCGCCTCGACACGGCGGGGCTCGTCGAAGTGACGGGCGAGGCCGTGAGGCTCGCCCGGCCTCCCGACACGATCACCCTCTACGCCGTCGCGCGCGCCGTCGGCGAGGCGGCGCCGCGCGCCGTCCCGACGGGCTCGGAGCCGGCCGCGGCGATCCTCCGCGCCCTCTACATGCGCGCCGACCAGGAGGAGCGGGGAGTCCTGCAGGGGACGAGCCTCGAGGACGTCTACCGGCCCCACGCACGCCGGCGCTCCGAGACCGGCGACGGGAACGACCTCCGGCTCGGGCCGTCCGGGACCTGACCGGCCGGGCGTACGATTGCCGGTCGCGATGGAAGAGGAAACGCTCGTCCCGATCCTGGAGCAGACCTTCCGCCGGAGCTTCGACCGCCCGGCGTTCTCGGACTTCCCGGGTCCCGCCCTGACCTACGCCGAGGTCGCCACGCGCGTCGCGCGTCTCCACGCGGCCTTCCGCGAGCTCGGCGTGAAGCCGGGGTCGAAGGTCGCCCTCCTCGGCCGGAACTCCTCCGGCTGGGCGACGGCCTACCTCGCGACGCTCTCGTGCGGAGCGGTGGCCGTGCCGATCCTCCCCGACTTCCGCGAGGAGGACGTCCAGCACATCCTCAACCATTCCGAGGCGATGCTCCTCCTGACCACGGAGGCGTTTCTCGAGCACGTCGACCCCGGGAAGGTCCCGGGGCTGAAGGCCGCCCTCTCCACGAAGGACTTCTCGCCGCTCTTCGTCCGCCGCGAGGGGCAGGCGTCGGCGCTCCGGAAGGCGGA
>CAZNSS010000425.1:0-4010 GCA_964575465.1 uncultured Holophagales bacterium
CTCGAGGAGTTCTTCAAGGCGAGCGCCGGCGGGCTTCTCGGGTTCCTGGACATCTTCTCGGGGGGCGCGCTCCGCCGCCTCTCCGTCTTCGCCCTCGGCATCACGCCGTACATCACGGCCTCGATCATCCTGCAGCTCCTCACCGTCGTCTGGCCCTACCTCGAGAAGCTCTCCAAGGAAGGGGAGATGGGCCGGCGCAAGATCACGCAGTACACCCGGTACGGCACGGTCGTCCTCTCGGTCGTCCAGGGCGCCGGCATCGCCCTCTGGCTCTGGGCGACGACGACCCCGACCGGCAAGTTCCTCGTCCTGCGCGACCCGACGTCCGACTCCGGCAAGCTCGGGTTCGTCCTGATGGCGATCCTCACGCTCACGACGGGCACGGCGTTCGTCATGTGGCTGGGCGAGCAGATCACCGAGCGGGGCATCGGGAACGGCATCTCGCTCATCATCTTCGCGGGCATCGTCGTCGGCCTCCCGACGGCGGTCTTCCGCTCGATCCAGCAGATCCAGCGCGGGCAGCTGTCGCTCTTCACCGCGCTCATCCTCACGGCGTTCATGCTCGCCGTCGTCGCCTCGATCATCTTCGTCGAGCGGGCGCAGCGGCGGATCCCGGTCCAGTACGCCAAGCGGGTCGTCGGGCGCCGCGTCTACGGCGGCCAGAACACCTACCTGCCCCTCCGGGTGAACACGGGCGGCGTCATCCCGATCATCTTCGCCGTCTCGATCATCCAGTTCCCCCAGTACCTCGCGTCGGCCTTCAAGAGCGACTTCATGAAGAAGCTCTCCGACCAGCTCGCGATGGGCCAGCCCCTCTACAACCTCTTCTACGCCCTCGCGATCATCTTCTTCTGCTACTTCTACATCTCGATCATCTTCAACCCGACCGACACCGCCGAGAACATGCGGAAGTACGGCGGGTTCATCCCGGGCATCCGGCCCGGCAAGGCGACGTCCGACTACATCGACAACGTCCTGACGCGCATCACGCTCATCGGCGCCCTGTACCTCGTCGTCGTCGCCCTGATCCCCGAGTTCCTGATGATGGGCTTCAAGGTCCAGAGCATCCCGGGGATCGGACCGTGGCTCGACGCGAAGCTGCCGAGCTTCGTCACCCAGGGCCTCGGCGTGCCGTTCTACTTCGGCGGGACCTCGCTCCTGATCGTCGTCGGCGTCGCCATGGACACCGTGCAGCAGATCGAATCGCAGCTCGTGATGCGGAACTACGACGGGTTCCTCAAGAAGGGCCGCATCCGGGGGCGCAGGGGGTAAGCCATGCCGGTCGACGTGGTCTTTTTCGGTCCTCCGGGTTCCGGGAAGGGGACGCAGGCCTCGCGCCTCGCCTCCACGCTCGGGATCCCGCAGATATCGACGGGGGACCTCCTCCGTGCGAATGTCGCTCGCGGGACGGAGCTCGGGAAGATCGCGAAGCCGATCATGGAGTCGGGGGCCCTCGTGCCCGACGACCTCGTGACGCGGATGCTGAAGGAGCGCATCGAGCAGCCGGATGCGGCCGGCGGTGCGCTCTTCGACGGCTACCCGCGTACGGTGCCGCAGGCCGAGGCACTCGACCGGCTCCTCGAGGAGGAGGGTCGTTCGCTGACGGCGGTCCTCTTCATCGACGTTCCGGACGCCCCGATCATCGAGCGGCTCGTGAAGCGCGCGACGCTCGAGGGCCGGGCCGACGACACGCCCGAGACGGTGGCGGCACGCCTCAGGGTCTACCGAGAGAAGACAGAGCCGCTCGCCGAGCTCTACCGGGCTCACGGCGTCTTCCACAGGGTCGACGGGGACCGCCCCGTCGAGGCCGTGGCCGGGGACGTCCTGGCCGCGGTGAAGAAGGCGACGGGCGGGAAGCTCGGATGATCACCTGCAAGGGGCGGACGGAGCTCCTGAAGATGGAGCGTGCGACCTGGATCGTCCAGCAGGCGCTGGCCGAGTGCGTCGCGGCGTGCCGCCCCGGGGTCACCACGGAAGAGATCGACCGGATCGCCGCGGCCGGCATCCGGAAGCGGGGCGGCAAGGCCGCGTTCCCGGGCTACCGGGGCTACCCGAAGACGATCTGCTCCTCCGTGAACGACGAGGTCGTGCACGGAATCCCGAACGCGAAGCGGAAGCTGCGCGACGGGGACATCGTCGGTCTCGACCTCGGCGCGATCGTCGAAGGCTACTTCGGCGACGCGGCGCGGACGGCGATCGTGGGCGAGGTGCCCGCGGACGTCGCCGGTCTCGTCCGGGACACCTGGCGGGCGCTGGCCGCCGGCGTCTCGGCGGTCCGGGTCGGGGGGCGGATCGGCGACATCGGGGCCGCCGTCGAGGCGGTCGCGATGGAAAAGGGGCACGGTGTCGTCCGCGAGTACGTCGGGCACGGCATCGGGACCTCCCTCCACGAGGAGCCCCAGGTCCCCAACTACGGCCCCGGGGGGAAGGGCGAGACGATCCGCGAGGGGATGACCCTCGCGATCGAGCCGATGTTCAACCTCGGGACCGCCCGCGTCCGGCTCGCGCCGGACGGCTGGACGGTCCGTACCGCCGACGGCAAGCCGTCGGCCCACTTCGAACACACGGTCGTGGCGACGGTCGATGGACCGGTCGTCCTCGGATTCGGCCGCTATTCGGCCGACGGCTTCGTCGCGGGTGTCCCGGACGAGGCGGAGTACCCGGTCCCGGCCGCCCCACCCCGGGGAGAGCCGGCCGCGACCACGGGCGAAGCCCGGGTCTGAGAGGAGAGGGTTTCGAGGCGCAGATGTCGAAGGAAGACGCCATCGAGGTCACCGCGACGGTGATCGAGCCGCTGCCGAACGCGATGTTCAAGGTGGAGCTCGAGAACAAGCACCAGGTCCTGGCTCACATTTCCGGGAAAATGCGAAAGCATTTCATCCGGATCCTCCCCGGCGACAAGGTGCTCGTGGAACTTTCTCCGTACGACCTGAACCGGGGTCGCATCATCTACCGGTACAAGTAGTAAACTGTATGGCTCCGCCGGCTCCCCCGGGAGACCGGGGGCGAAACTATCGAGGAACCGTATGAAAGTCCGCGCGTCCGTGAAGAAGATCTGCTCCAAATGCAAGGTGATCCGCCGGGCGGGTGTCGTCCGCGTCATCTGCGAGAACGCCAAGCACAAGCAGCGGCAGGGTTAGAGGGAACAGGGAATGGCTCGTATCGCCGGCGTCGATCTCCCCCCGAACAAGCGCGTCGAGATCGGTCTCACCTACATCTTCGGGATCGGCCGTCCGACGGCCCAGAGGATCCTGAAGGACACGGGGGTGGGCCTCGACACGCGGGTCAAGGACCTGTCCGAGGACGAGGTCACGAAGATCCGCAAGAAGATCCAGGACGACGTGAAGGTCGAGGGCGACCTCCGCAAGGAGACCGCCCAGGACATCAAGCGTCTGATGGACATCGGCTGCTACCGCGGGCTTCGGCACCGCCGCGGCCTCCCCGTCCGCGGCCAGCGCACGCACACCAACGCCCGGACCCGGAAGGGCCCGCGCCGCGGCGCCGTGGCCGGCAAGAAGAAGGCGACGAAGAAGTAGTGAGGAGCAGAAAAGCCGATGGCCGCCGCTGAAGCCAAGGGCCGCAAGAAGGGCCCCAAGAAAGAAAAGAAGAACGTTCCGCACGCCGTGGCGACCGTCCAGGCGTCGTTCAACAACACGATCGTGGCGATCACGGACCCCTCCGGGAACGTCCTCGCCTGGTCGTCCGCCGGGCGAATCGGCTTCAAGGGCTCGCGCAAGGGGACGCCGTTCGCGGCCCAGCTCGCCGCAGGCAACGCCGCGCAGCTCGCGCAGGAGCACGGCGTGAGGACCCTCGACGTGCGCGTCCAGGGCCCCGGCGCGGGCCGCGAGAGCGCGATCCGCGCGCTGGCGGCGGCCGGTCTCGACATCCGCTCCATCAAGGACGCGACGCCGATCCCGCACAACGGCTGCCGGCCGCGCAAGCGCCGCCGCGTCTGACCTGAGCATCTGACCCCGCACGGAGGAGCGCCGCTCCCCCGGCGGGGACGCGAA
>CAZNSS010000426.1:0-4006 GCA_964575465.1 uncultured Holophagales bacterium
AACATGAAGAGGTTCAGGTAGGCGAAGTAGCGCCCGTACCCTTCCTCGTCCTGCAGGTAGCCGACGCTGTAGACGTGGATGAGCGTCCCGACGAACGTGACGAACGACAGCATCATGGCCGACAGCGCGTCGAGCCGGAATGCCAGGTCGATCGTCACGTGACCCGCCGCCATCCAGCGGTAGGCCGTCTGGACGACGGGGGCGAGGCCCCCCTCGTGCGCGAGCGAGCCGAGGACGTAGGGGACGAGGTTCGCGAACGCGACGACGGCGGCGAGGCCGACCGAGGCGACGCCGACGACGCCGTAGAAGAGCCGCTCGCCGTAGGGGAGGAAGGGGCCGGCGTGCCCGTGGTCCCCGTGGGCGTCGTGGTCGTGGCCGCGCGCCTCGTCGTGGCCGCCGTTCCCGTGACCGTCGTGGCCGTGGTCGTCCGGGTGCGCGGCACGCCACTCGGCGGTCGCCTTCGCGGCGCGGCGGGCGCCGCAGAGGAGGGAAACGAGGCCGTTCAGGAGGAATCCCGCGAGCGGGAGGGCGGGGATGAGCCAGAGGGGGAGCGTCATGTCGTCGTCTCCCTCACCACTTCAGCGAGGCGATCTTGTCGACGTCGATCGTCCGCTTCGCGCGGAAGAGGGCGACGAAGATCGCGAGGCCGACGGCCGCCTCCGCGGCGGCGACGGCGATGACGAAGAAGACGACCATCTGGCCGGTCGCGTCCCCTCGCATCCGGGCGTACGCCAGGACGAGGAGGTTGACGGCGTTCATCATCAGCTCGATCGACAGGAAGATCGAGAGGGCGTTCCTCTTCAGGAGCGCCCCGGCGAGCCCGATGACGAAGAGGATCGTCCCCACGGCCAGGAAGGCGTTCAGGGGGACGGTCATCGGGACGACGGCGTTCATCGCGGAGCCCTCCATCTCAGTCGAACCTCCGCTTGGAGAGGACGAGCGCGCCGACGGCCGAGAGGAGCAGCAGTACCGAGAGCGCCTCGAAGGCGAGCAGGTAGTCGGAGAAGAGGAGCCTCCCGAGGATCGGGATCTCGTCCTTCGCCGGGATGAGGCCGCCCGCAGCCGGGACGGGCGGCGCGCCCGCGCGGAGCGTCACGCCGAGGAGGAGGCCGCCGAGCGCGACGACGGCGACGAGGCCGAGCCACCGCTGGACGGGCCGTTCGTCCCTGTCCTCGGCCTCCTGCTGCAGGTTGAGCAGCATGATGACGAAGAGGAAGAGGACGAGGATCGCTCCGGCGTAGACGATCACCTGGAGCGCGGCGATGAAGGGCGCCGCGAGGAGGATCGAGAGGACCGCGAGGCAGAAGAAGGTCAGGACGAGGGAGATCACGCTCCTCACGGGCGTCTTCACGACGACCATGGCGAGGGCGGAGACGATCGCGAGCCCCGAGGCGATCGCGAAGACGACGAGCTCGAGCGACATCGGCTTCAGTCCCTCACTTCGCGGCGACGAACGCCGCGACGGCGATCAGGTGGAAGAAGGAGAGCGGGAGGAGGAACTTCCAGCCGATGTCCATCAGCTGGTCGTAGCGGAAGCGGGGGAGGGTCCAGCGGACCCACAGGAAGAAGAAGATGAAGGCGATCGTCTTCGCGAAGAAGACGACGACCGAGGCGAGCGCGCCCCAGACGCCGGTGAAGGTCACCCCGGGGAGCGACCAGCCGCCGAAGTAGAGCGTCGCGAGGAGTCCCGAGGCGGCGACCATGTTCGCGTACTCGCCCATGAAGAACATGCCGAACTTGAAGGCCGAGTACTCGGTGTGGTACCCGGCGACGAGCTCGGCCTCGGCCTCGGCGAGGTCGAAGGGGAGCCGGTTCGTCTCGGCGAAGGCCGCGACGAGGAAGACGAAGAAGCCGACGAACTGCGGGAAGACGTTCCAGGTGTGCGCCGCCTGCCACTCGACGACGCCGCCGAGGCGGAGCGTCCCGGCGGCGAGGAAGACCCCGGCGGCCGCGAAGCCCATCGCGAGCTCGTAGCTGATCACCTGGGCCGAGGCGCGCAGCCCGCCCATCAGCGAGTACTTGTTGTTCGACGACCAGCCCGCGAGGACGATTCCGTACACGCCGATGCCGGTGAACGCGAAGATGTAGAGGATCCCGATGTTGACGTCGGCGACGACCAGCGGAACCTGGCGCGTGACCCCGCCGATCGTGACGGGGAGCGTTGCCCCGAACGGGATGACGGCGAACGTCACGAGCCCCGGCATGAGCGTGATCCAGGGCGCGAGGTTGTAGAGGAGCCTGTCGACGTAGAGCGGCGTCACGGTCTCCTTCATGAAGAACTTCGTGCCGTCCGCGATGATCTGGAAGAGGCCGAACGGGCCGACCCGGTTCGGGCCGGGGCGGTCCTGGATCATCCCCGCGACCCGTCGCTCCGCCCAGACGAGGTTGGGCAGGATCACGGCGAGGGCGACGAGCCAGACGAAGAGGATCTTGGCGCCCGCGGCCGCGAGCGCGAAGGTGACTTCGCTCACTTCACTCCTCCGGCCGACTTCCCGGTGGCCTCCGCGAGGATCTCGGCCGGGTTCGAGAGCCGCCGCTCGAGGAGGACGTCGTAGGCCGAGGTCGGCGAGGCCGACGCGTCGTTGCCGCGCAGGGCGGGAGAGTCCCACTCGAGGCCGGCATAGCCGGGGACGGTCGCCCGCATCCGCTCGAAGACGTCCTTCGCGGTCCAGTGCGTGTCGAATGCGGCCCAGCGCCTGCCGAGGTGGAGGAGGACCTCGAGGTCGGTCCTCACGATCGGCGGCGGGACGACGGCGAGCTGGAACCGCTGGACGAGGCCGAGGACGTTCACGAACGTCCCCTCCTTTCCGGCGAGGCTCGCCACGGGGAGGAGGACGTCGGCCGACTCGGTGAGGAGGTTCGACCGTCGGCCGTGGACGACGAGCGTCTTCGCCCGGCGGAGCGCCTTCACGAACGAGGGGTCGGCGACGCGCGCGGAGAACTCCGCGTCGGAGACGTAGAGGACCTCCGGCGTGTACGAGCCGTCGAGGACGCGGGCGAGGGCCGAGCCCTTTCCGGCGCGGGCGACGCCCGCCGCCTCGGCGCCGCGCGAGTTCGGCGCGGCCTCCTTGCCGACGAGCCAGCCGCCCGGAACGGCGGCGTTCCTGATCCTGCGCTCGGGCCCGAGGTCGGCGTGGAACTCGACCTGGGGGGCACCCACGGTTCCCTTGAAGAGCTGCGCGAGGAGCCAGCTCTCCTCCGTGGACAGGCGGGCCGAGCCGAGAACGAGGACCGACGCGGGGTCCTTCGCGACGGCGGCGTCGACGGCGGCCTTCACGGCGTCGAGGGCCTCGCCCCAGTGCGTCTCGCGGGCCTTCCCGCCGGCCCTGAGGACCGGCCGGGTGAAGTCGTTCCCGTTCAGCTCCTCGGCGCGGAAGCGGCCGTAGTCGCACATCCAGAAGTCGTTCACCGCGAGGTTCACGCGGGGGAGGAAGCGGTGGACGGCCCGGTCGCGGTGCTCGATCGAGACGTTGCAGCCGATCTCGCAGCCGTCGCAGACCGACCGCGTCTTGTCGAGCCACCAGACCCGCTTGCGGAACCGGAACTCCTTCGTCGTCAGGGCGCCCACGGGGCAGACGTCGGCGGCGCAGCCCGACCAGTCGTTGGCGAGCTCCTTCCCCTCGTGGGTCCAGACGATCGTGTGGCCGCCCCGCTCGATGAACGTCAGCTCGCCCGTCCCCGCGATCTCCTGGCAGAACCGGATGCAGCGCGTGCACTGGATGCAGCGCGTCATGTCGGCGATGACGTGGGGACCGATGCTCGTCCGGTCGTAGCCGGGGAACTGGCGCCGGGGCTCGACCGTCCGCGAGACGGGGAGGCCCGCCGCGACGGCGTTGTCCTGCAGCTTGCACTCGCCCGCCTGGTCACAGATGGGGCAGTCGAGCGGGTGGTTGATGAGGAGGAACTCCATCGTCGCGTTCCGCGCGGCGAGGGCCTTCTCCGAGCTCGCGAGGACGACCATGCCGTCGCGCACCGGGACGGTGCAGGAGGCCTGGACCTTCGGGAC
>CAZNSS010000427.1:0-3987 GCA_964575465.1 uncultured Holophagales bacterium
CTCGACCTCGATGGGGCGGACCTGCTCGAAGGCGCGGTCGTCGAGCCGCTTGCGGTCCCGGAGGATCGTCTCGCGCGTCAGGAGCTCGACGAGCTCGGACATCGCGCGCTTGACCTGGGCCTTCAGCTCCGGCTGGTCCTCGGGGACCTCGGCGACGGCAGCCTTCTTGACCTCCTTGATCTTCGCGTACGACTCGATCTTCCCCTTCCAGGTGAGGGCCTCCATCATCGGCCCGTCCCAGCGGCGGCGGACCTCGGCCATGATCTCGGCCGGGACGGGCGCCGGGGGCGTGAAGGACTGCTTGACGACGCCCTGGCGGCGCTGCAGCTCCTCGATCGCGTCGATGACCTTCTGGAGCTCGCGGTGCCCTGCGAGGATCGCCTCGAGCATGAGCTCCTCGGAGCACTCCTTCGCGCCCGCCTCGACCATGCTGACGGCCTGGCGCGTCCCGACGACGACGAGGTCCATCGAGGACTCCTCGCGCTCCTTCTTCGTCGGGTTGAAGACGAAGCGGTCGCCGATGCGGCCGACCCGGACGGCGCCGAGGACCTCCGTGAACGGGATCGGGTTGATGGCGAGCGCCGCCGCCGTCCCGTTGATCGCGAGGACGTCGGGGTCGTTCTCGCCGTCGGCGGAGAGGACGAGGGCGACGATCTGCGTCTCGAAGGCGTAGCCGGCCGGGAAGAGGGGCCGGATCGGCCGGTCGATCATCCGGCAGGTGAGGATCTCCTTCTCGGTGGGGCGACCCTCGCGCTTGAAGAAGCCTCCCGGGATCCTGCCGGCCGCGTACTGGTACTCCTTGTACTCGACCGTCAGCGGGATGAAGTCGACGTCCTTGGGATCGCGGGCGTAACAGGCGGTGACGAGAACCATGGTGTCGCCGAGGCGGACGACGGCCGAGCCGTCGGCCTGCTTGGCCACCTTGCCGTTCTCGATGGTGAGGGCACGGCCTCCCACCAGGGCGGTGACGGATTCCTTCATCGTTTCCTTCTTTCGGCCGGGGAGGCCGGGGCGCGGCCTCGCGCCGGCTCGGCTCCTACTTGCGGAGCCCGAGGCGCTCGATCAGGGCCTTGTAGCGCGAGACGTCGCGCTTCTTCAGGTAATCGAGCAGGCGGCGCCGCTGGCCGACCATCTGGAGCAGGCCGCGGCGGGAGTGGTGGTCCTTCGCGTGCGCCTTGAAGTGCTCGGTCAGGGCCGTGATCCGCTGGGAGAGGAGGGCGACCTGGACCTCGGGGGATCCGGTGTCGCCCTCGTGCCTCTCGAAGGCCTTGATCGTTTCCGTCTTGGGGGTGATGGTCTGGGGCACTGTCTTCTATCCTTCTCTTCTCAATCTCGAACGGCAGAGGATACGGTCCGCCGTCGATGGGGTCAATTTCGGGGCCAAGTCTCTGTCCGGTGAGAAGATGCCGTCTGGCCCGTGGCCCGCCGGAATACCGGAAAAGGAGCCGGAAGCGGGCGCGTTCGCCCGGCTCCTCCTGTTGGGTCGTCGTTCTCGTCAGCCCGCCCGGAAGGGGTTCGGGGGAACCGGCGGCGGGCCGACAGGCCCCGGTTCCTCCGGGAAACTTCAGTCTTGTAGCACGATCTTCGGCTTGACGAGAGCGAGGGCCCCGCGGCCGAGAGGTTCGACGTGTCCGAGGGCGACGAGGTCGCCCGACGACAGGAGCCGGACCCACGGCGCTCCGTTCGCTTCGGGCGGGACGCGGACGGGGACCGCGTGCCCCCGCCGCACCTTCTGCGCCTCCCCCGGGAGGAGCGTCACGGCGGGGAAGGGGAGCGGGACCTCGGCGAGCGGGATCCAGCTCGGAGGCGACGTCCGGTCCTCGCGCGGGAGCGCGTCGAGGGCGGCGAGGGTCCGCGCGTTCTCGAGCGAGAAAGGGCCGATCCGGGTCCGCCTGAGCGAGGCGAGGTGCGCGCCGAGCCGGAGCTCCCGGCCGACGTCGTGGGCGAGCGACCGGATGTACGTTCCCGAGGTGCAATCGACGTGGAAGCGGGCGACGGCCCCGTCGACGGAAGTCGTGTCGAACCGCGTGATCCGGACCTTCTTCGGGAGGTGGGGGACCGCCTCGCCCTTGCGCGCGAGCTCGTAGAACTTCTTCCCTCCGACCTTCTTCGCCGAGAAGGGCGGCGGCGCCTGCTCGAACTCCCCGACGTAGCGCCCGCAGGCCGCCGCCACCTCCGCGGGCTCCGGTCGCGGGTCGGGGTGCGGCTCCCCGACGGGGGTCCCTTCGCGGTCGTAGGTGTCGGTCTCGATGCCGAACCGCATCGAGCCCTCGTAGCTCTTGTCGAAGCACGTCAGGAACGACTGCAGGCGTCCCGCCCGGCCGACGCAGAGGACGAGGAGGCCGGTCGCGGCCGGGTCGAGCGTCCCGGTGTGCCCGACGCGCCTCGTCCCGAGGAGGCGCCGCACGGCGTCGACGACGTCGTGGGAGGTCATCGCCTCCGGCTTGTCGACGAGGAGGAGGCCGGAGGGGCCTTCGTTCGGGACCGGTGCGGCGCTCACGGAGCCTCCTGGCTCACGGCGATCGCAAGAGCCCGGACGATGTCGGCCTTGGCCGACTCCCAGGTCCCCGACACGCGGCAGCCCGCGGCGTTGCGGTGGCCGCCCCCGTTCCGCGCCGCCGCGACGGAGCGGACGTCGACGGACCCCTTCGACCGGAGCGAGCAGCGGAAGACTCCCGGCTCGTCACTCTCCCGGACGAGGACGGCGGCCTTGACCCCCTCGATTCCGCGCGCTCGGTTCACGAGCCCCTCGCCGTCGGCGGAGTCGGCCCCCGACTCGGCGAGGAAACGCTTCGGGAGGGCGACGAGCGCGACGCGCCCCTCGTCGTGCAGCTCGAGCGTCCCGAGGACGAGGCTCTCGAGCCTGACCGTGGAGAGGGGCCGGGCCTCGTAGAGGAACTCGTTCACGACGTCGGGCCGCACGCCCTCGGTCACGAGCCGGGCGCCGAGCGCGAGGGCGCGCGGGGTCGTGTTGCCGTAGCGGAACGAGCCCGTGTCGGAGACGAGCGAGACCCAGAGATTCGTCGCGATCTCGGGCGTCATCGGCCACTCGAGGCGGTCGAGGAGGTCGGCGACGATCTCGCCGACGGCGGCCGCCGGCAGGACGACGAGGTTGTGCGTCGCCCATCGCGTGTTACCGGGGTGATGGTCGATGTTGACCGTCGTCCCCGAGAGGAGCGCGGGAAATCCGGGACGCTCCGCTTCCGGGCACTCCATGACGATCGCCGCGTCCCACGCGGCGGGCCAGTCGGGCGGGAGCGTTTCGGAGACGGTGACGCCGGAAGCGCCGGGCATCCCGTCGTAGGAGCTCGACCAGCGGTCGCGCATGACGATCCTGGCTTCCTTGCCCCGGGCCGCGAGCGCCTGTGCCAGGGCGAGCGCCGAGCCGAGGGAGTCGCCGTCGGGGTTGCGGTGCCCCGTGAGGAGGAACCGGCGTCCCGAGGAGAGGAGGGACGCGACGGCCTCGAAGTCGGCCGCGGTCATTCCTTTTCTCCGCCTTCTCCGCCCTCGCCGTCGGGGGGGGGCGGAAGGTGCTTCAGGATCTCCTCGATCCGCGCGCCGCGCTCGAGGCTGTGGTCCTCCTCGAACCGCAGCTCGGGGGCGTAGCGGAGGTGGCAGTTGCGCCCGACCATCCCGCGCAGCATCGGCGCGGCGCGGTTCAGGGCGGCGACGCTCTTCTCGAACGCCCCTTCGCCGCCGAGGACGGAGACGAAGACGCGCGCGGAGCGGAGGTCGGGGGAGAGGACGACGTCGGTGATCGTGGCGAAGCCGACGGCGGGGTCGGAGACCTCGGTCCTGAGGAGCCGCGCGAGCTCCTCGCGGACGACGTCGGCGACCTGCCGGGGGCGGCGGCGTTCCTTCACGAGGCCTCCTCTTCGGCGCCGAACGACGAGCCCGGGGCGCCGACGTCGCCGTACTCGAGGAACTCGCTCCGGAGGGCCGTCAGCTCGACGCCCGACTCCTCGGCCCACCCCTCGACGTACTCGA
>CAZNSS010000428.1:0-3972 GCA_964575465.1 uncultured Holophagales bacterium
CGGACACCGCTGCGCCGGCCGAGGATGCCGCGGCGCGCGGCATCCTCGCCGGGCGGTCCCGGTCCCTGAGGGTGAGCCACGCGAGCCTCGAGCGGCTCCTCGAGCTGAGCGGAGAGATGAACGTCCTGCTGGCGGGCGTCGCCGAGCGGGTCCGAAAGCTCGCCGCGCGCTCCCCGTCGGAGGAGACCGCCGCGGCGGCCGAGAGCCTCGAGCTCCTCCTCCGGACGTTCGGCCTGCTCGAGCGCGAGGTCTTCGCGACGCGGCTCGTCCCGGTCGAGACGGTCTTCTCCCGCTTCCGCCGCCTCGTCCGGGACCTGGCCCGCGACCTCGGCAAGGAGGTCGACTTCGTCGTCGAGGGGGGCGCGACGACGTTCGACAAGTCGATCGTGGAGGAGCTCGCCGAGCCGCTCCTCCACCTCGTGAGGAACGCGCTCGACCACGGCATCGAGAGCCCCGGGGAGCGCGAGGCGCGCGGAAAGCCGCGCCGGGCGACTCTCACCCTCGCCGCGCGACAGGCGTCCAGCCTCGCCGAGGTCGCCGTCCTCGACGACGGCGCCGGGATCGACCTCGACCGGGTCCGCCGCCGGGCCTCCGAGATCGGCATCCGCACCGACGACCTGGACGAGGCCGCGGTGCGGGACCTCGTCTTCCTTCCCGCCTTCTCGACGCGTCAGGGGGTCAGCACGATCTCCGGCCGCGGGGTGGGGCTCGACGTCGTGAAGGCCTCGGTCGAGAGGCTCGGGGGCTCGGTGCAGCTGCGGTCCGTGCCGGGACGCGGGACGGAGTTCCGCCTCGCCTTCCCGCTCACGCTGGCCGTCTCGAACGCGCTCCTCGTCTCGGTGGACGGCGAGACGTTCGCGCTGCCCGTGAGCTTCCTCGAGGAGACGCTGCGTCTCGAGGAGGACGACCTTCACCGCGTCGCCTCCCGAGGCGTGATCCGGTACCGCGACCACCTCGTGGCCGCCGTCGACGCGGGGGCCTTCCTCGGAACCGGGCGGCCGTCGGCGGGCCGCCGGCGATTCGCCTCGGTCCTCTCGGGAGGAGGCCGGCAGAAGGCGCTCCTCGTCGACCGTCCCCTCGAGACCCGGCGGATCGTCGTGAAGCCCCTCGACGAGTCGCTCGGAAAGCCGCTCGGAATTTCCGGGGCGACGCTCCTGGGCGACGGCCGGATCGTGATGATCCTCGACGCGGTGGGGCTCCTCGACGCGCACGTCGAGCGGCTGCAGGCCGCCGCGGGAAGGGAGCTCTGAGGATGAGCGCGGACGCCGAGCTCCCGGGCGGCCCGGTCCCGGAGACGACGACCGCCGACGGCGCGGTCGACCTGCTCGCCTTCGCGGACTGGGTCGCGGGCGGCCAGAGGAGGCGTGCCGCGGACTTCGCCTCCGAGGAGCGGACCTACGTCGCGTTCCGGCTCGACCGCGAGGAGTTCGGCCTGCCGGTCGAGAGCGTGCGCGAGATCCTGCGGGTCGGCGAGACGACCCGCGTCCCGCAGGCCCCGCCCCACATCCGCGGCCTGATGAACGTGCGCGGGAGCATCCTCCCCGTCGTCGAGATCCGGACGCGGATCGGCCTGGCGCCGCTCGACCCCGGGCCGAGCGCCCGCGTCGTCGTCCTCGAGGTGGGGGATCGCGTCCTCGGGCTCCTCGTCGACCGCGTCACGCGCGTGACGAAGGTCAGGGTCTCGGAGATCGAACCGCCGCCGGCCGAGGTCGTCACGGCAAGGACGGACTACGTCGTCGGCGTGGCGAAGCGGGCCGAAGGCCTGCTCATCCTGCTCGACCCCGGCAAGACGCTCGTCGTGAAGGGATAGGAGGTCAACATGACGCGAAAGGTGAGGGCATGATCCGTTTCCGGAGCCTTCGCGCGCGCCTCGTCGTCTGGTTCCTGCTGGCGATCGTCCCGCTCGCGGGGTTCGGCATCTTCAGCCACGTCCGGACCAAGGCGTCGATGCGCGAGCTCGTCGGGACCGACTTCCGCGACCGGGCGATGTCGACCGCAGACAAGATCTCGCGGAACCTCTTCGAGCGCTACGCCGACGTCGTCGACCTCGCCGAGAACCCCGTGATCGCCTCCGCCAAGAGCACCGCGGAGCAGAAGAGCGCCGTCCTCAGGAACTTCTTCGACAACCGCGCGCCCGTCTACTCCTCCATCGTCCTGGCCGACGCCTCGGGTCGGGTCGTCGCCGCTTCCGATGCGGCGCTCGTCGGCGCGAACGAGGCGAAGTCGGACTGGTTCGTCGAGGGGCAGGGGGGAGACCCGTGGTACTCGCCCTCGGTCACCCGCGACGAGCGGGTCGGCGGGCCCGTCGTCACCTTCTCCTGGCGGGTCGAGGAGGGAGGCTCGGGCCGGATCCTCGGCGTCGTCGGCGCGCACGTCGACTACGGCGCCCTCTTCTCCGAGAACCTCGTGAAGAAGGAGACCTTCGGAAAGACGGGCGAGATCCTGGTCGTCGACCGCAAGAGCGGCACCGTCCTCTGCTCGAAGGACACGGCCTCCATCCTGAAGACGAGCGTCTCCACGCAGCCCGCGTTCCAGCTGGCGCAGAAGTCGACCCACGGCTTCACGGCGCAGCGGGACCCGTCGAACGGGAAGGACTATGCGGTCGGCTGGGCGACCGAGCAGGGCTTCTCGATCTTCTCGGGCCAGAGGGTCCTCGTCCTCGTGAGGCAGGAGGCCGACGAGGCCTTCCGGACGCTGAACGAGCTGTTCCTCACGTTCCTCGTGGCGCTCGCGATCGCCGCGGCGGCGGTCGTCGTCCTCGCGTTCCGGGTCTCGCAGGCCGTCTCCAGGCCGCTCCTCTCCCTCGTCGACATCGCCGAGGGGATCGCCCGCGGGGAGCTCGCGGACGTGCCGGAGCAGCACCGGAGCGACGAGATCGGCCGCCTCTCGCGCGCGATGCGCGGGATGGTCGGCTACCTCCGCGAGATGGTCGACGCGGCCGATCGTCTCGCCGACGGCGACCTCCGCGCGACCCCGGCCCTGCGCGGCGACTCCGACGCGTTCGGCCGCGCGTTCGTCCGGATGGTCACGACGCTCCGGGAGCTCCTCTCGCGCCTGCGCGACGCCTCGCAGCAGGTCGCGATCTCGGCCGAGGAGATCTCGGCCTCCGCCTCCTCGATCCAGCGCGGCGCCGAGTCCCAGGCCGCCTCCTCCGACGAGACCTCCTCCACGCTCGTGGAGATGGCCGCCCAGATCAGCGCCGTCGCGCAGAACACCCAGGCCCTCGCGGCGAACGTGGAGGAGACGGCCGCCTCGATCCAGGAGATGGGGACGCTCGTCCAGAGGACCGCCCGGAACTCCGAGGTCCTCCTCGAGGCCGTCGACGAGACGACGCGGACGCTCGAGGAGATCAACGGGGCGATCCGGATCGTCGACGAGAAGGTGCGCACCGTCGACGAGGTCTCGCGCACGGCCGTCGGCGAGGCGAACGACGGCGGCGGCCTCCTGCAGGGGACGATCCGCTCCATCGGCGAGAAGTCGCAGGGTGTCGGCAAGATCGTCAAGGTCATCGAGGCGATCGCCGACCAGACGAACCTCCTCGCGCTGAACGCCGCCATCGAGGCGGCGCGGGCCGGGGACGCGGGGCGCGGGTTCGCCGTCGTCGCCGACGAGGTGAAGAAGCTGGCGGAACGCTCCGCGCGGGCCACCGAGGAGATCGCCGGCGTCATCGAGGGCATGCAGAAGGACGTCCAGAGCGCGGTCGACATGACGGCCGGCGTCCTGGGCAGCATCCTCGGCTCGGTGCAGAAGGCGTCGGGGATGGTCGCCGAGGTCCACCGCCTCACGCAGGAGCAGTCGAGCGGCGCCGTGAAGGTCCTCTCCGTCGCGGAGCGGATCAGCGACGTCTCCCGGCAGGTCTCCACCGCCGCTCAGGAGCAGGCCGCCGGCAGCCAGCAGATCCTGAAGGCCGTCGCGGCCATGAACAGCATGACGCAGCAGGTGGCGGACGCCACCGTCGAGCAGAAGAAGGGG
>CAZNSS010000429.1:0-3965 GCA_964575465.1 uncultured Holophagales bacterium
CCGCCGCCGAGGGGGGACGCCTCGGCGACGAGCCGCTCCTCGCCGCCGAGCGCCGGCACGACGGCGACTGCCCAGCGCCCGCCCGGTCCCTTCCGAAGGAACGCGATCTCCAGGCCGTCGGGCGACCAGGCGGGGGCGGACTTGGCGTCCGTGTCGTTCGTCAGGCGCAAGGGCGCCCCCGGACCGACGAGCATCGTGTAGAGGTCGAAGTGCGCCGGCGACTCGTCGTTCCAGAGGAAGGCGACCTGCCGGCCGTCGGGCGACAGCGCGGGCCAGAGGATCCGACCGCCGAAGCTCGTCAGCGGAACCGGTCGCGTCGGTTCGGCGAGCTCCGGCCGGGGTCGCCGGGCGATCCACACGCCGGCGCCGGCCGTGAGCAGCACCGTCCCGGCGAGGAGGCCGGCGAAAGCGCGGGGCCGACGGATGCCGGGCCGCACACCACGGGCCGGGGATCGCCCATCCGCTGCCTCGAGGAGCTCCTCGAGCGCGATCTTGAGGTCGGCCATCGACTGGAAGCGCTTCGCCGCCTCCTTCTGCAGGCAGCGCTGGAGGAGCCGGTCGAGCTCGGGAGGGACGCCCGCGGCGACGTGAGAAGCGGGCTCCGGTTCGTCCCGGAGGACGGCGGCGATCGTGGCCGGCGCCGTCTCGCGGGCGAAGGCCTTCCGTCCGGTCAGGAGCTCGTAGAGGAGCACTCCGAAGGAGAAGACGTCGGAGCGGGCGTCGACGTCGCGCCCCTCCGCCTGCTCGGGCGACATGTAGGCGAACGTGCCGAGGACGGCGCCCTCGGCCGTGAGAGTCCCGCCGGTCTCGGCTCCCTCAGGGAGGAGCGGGGCTTCAACGAAGCGGGCGAGACCGAAGTCGAGGATCTTCACGAGGCCGGCGTCGGTCACCATGACGTTCCCCGGCTTGAGGTCGCGGTGGACGACGCCCGCGGCGTGGGCCGCCGCGAGCGCGTCGGCGATCGGGACGGCCCACCCGAGCGCCGTGCGCAGAGGTACTCCGCCCCGAGGAATCGCGGCCGCGAGCGTCCTCCCGGGTACGAACTCCGTGACGATGTAGTCGACGCCGCCCTCGCAACCGGTCTCGTGAACCGTGAGGATGTTCGGGTGGTTCAGCGCGGAGGCCGCGCGCGCTTCCCGGGCGAAACGCCGTCGCCGCTCGGGGTCGGAGGCGAGGCCCGGCGGCAGGATCTTGACGGCGACCCAGCGGCCCAGCCGCGCATCGCGCGCCTTGTAGACGACGCCCATGCCCCCCTTGCCGAGCTCTTCGAGGAGCTCGTAGTGAGCCAACCTGTCCATCTGATGTCGCGGGAATTCTATTCCGGCGCCGCGGTGGACGATTCGCGCGGCGGATGCCGGAGGGACTCCGTGGGAGGCGGCGGGGCGCGTCGAGTCGGACGGAACGCCGATTCCGGGCGCTCTACTCCAGCCTCTCGATGAGCATCAGCTCGGAGGAGTGGTGGTCGAGCTGCCCCCAGAGGACGGCGCTGTCGTCCGGCGCGG
Organism: uncultured Holophagales bacterium; assembly: GCA_964575465.1. GTDB lineage: Bacteria > Acidobacteriota > Thermoanaerobaculia > UBA5066 > UBA5066 > UBA5066. Next base: position 1,503 of record CAZNSS010000429.1, read on the forward strand.
CCGCGACGCCGAAGGCGTAGGGCTTCTCGAGGACGAGGAGGAGCTCGTCGCTCCCGTCGGAGAGGCGTCGCCGCCTCAGCTGGCCCTTTCGGTCCGCCGCCGTGAGGTAGTAGAGGTAGGCCGCCGTCACGTCGAACGCGCCCCAGTTCACGATGTGCGGGAGGACCACCGTCTCCTCGCCGCCTTCCGTCGGGACTTTCCAGAGCGACCAGGGTGGACCGGCCCGGGCGTAGTAGAGGGTCTTCCCGTCGGCCGATTCGACCGGGGCGTAGCCGCCGCCGCGCGTGACGCGCAGGGCCGGGGCGCCCGGTTCGGGGCGCATCTTCCAGACCTGCATGTCGTCCTCGCGGTTCGAGCCGAAGTAGATCCAGGCGCCGTCCCGCGACCAGGACGCGGCCGTCTCGTGCCTCGCGCTCGGCGTGAGGCGGACCGGCTCTTTCCCATCCGGCGTCGTGAGGTAGAGGTCCATGCTCCCGGTCGCGTCCGACAGGAAGACGATCCGGCGGCCGTCGGGCGAGAGGCGGGCGCCGGACGTATTCCCCGCAGCGAGAGACGTCAGCTGAAGGGGACGACCGCCGTCGGCGCCTGAAAGCCAGACCTGGCTCCCGCCGGAGCGGTCCGAGGTGAAGGTGATCAGCTGGCCGTCAGGCGAGAAATGAGGTTCGGTGTCCTTCCGGGTGGAGGCGACGAGAGGCGCGGCCCGGCCGGGCTGCCCTCCTTCGAGCGGAAGCCGCCAGACGTTCTCGTCTCGCGACTCCCGGAGGAAGACGAGGTTTCCCAGGCGCGAGCACGCGGCGAAGAGGGCGCCCTCCGTGCCGAGGAGGCGGCGGACCGGCCCGCCCCCGGGAACGGAGACGATCCCAAGGTCCGACGCCGTACCGTCCCAGGCCCAGTCGACGGTCAGGACGAGCCGCCGCCCGTCGGGCAGCCACGCGTGGCGGCGCACGTCCCGGGCGGCGGTGGCCAGACGGGCCGGCTCCCCGGAGGGGAGGAGGTCCCGCGTGACGGGGAGGAGCCAGACCTCGCCGTGAGTCGCGGTCGTGTGCCGCCCGAAGGCGAGGGTCCTGCCGTCGGGCGAGAGCTTCGGCTCGATGTCGCCCGACCGATACTCCCCGGGCGGTACCGTGATCGGGCGCTTCTCGCCCGACGCCACGGTCACGCGGAAGAGGCGGGACGCCTCAGCCCACGAGGATCGCTCCGAGACGGCGAGGTACCGGCCGTCGAGGGACCACTCCGGCGTCCCGCGCACTTGCCGGGTCTCCGCCACGACCCGCTCGACTCCTCCGAGCGCGGGGATCACGACGAGCCGGCTCCGGGCCGCGTCGAGGTAGCGGACGAACGCGATCTCGCGTCCGTCCGGCGAGAAGGCCGGCTGGCTGTCGGCCGCCGGGTCGGTCGTCAGGCGCACCGGGTCCCCCGGGCCGACGAGCTTCAGGTAGATGTCCTCGTTGTCGCCGCTCTCCCCGCTCCAGGAAAAGGCGACGAGGTTTCCTTCGGGGGAGAGCGAAGGGAAGCCGATCGCGCCGCCGAAGCTCGTGAGCGGGACGGGCTTCGAGGGCTCGCGGAGGTCCGGTCCTTCGCGGAGCGCGTACCGCGCTCCGAAGGCGGCGGCGACGAGGAGGACGGCCGCGGTGACGGAGAGGGCGAGGCTGCGCCGCGGGATCGCCCTCCGCCTCCGGTGGCCGGCCTCCTCCTCCCGGATCTCCTCGAGGGCGACCTTCAGGTCGGCCATCGACTGGAAGCGCTTCGCGGGGTCCTTGCGGAGACAGCGGGAGATGACCCGGTCCAGCTCGGGAGGCACCGCGCCGGAGACCTCGTGCGCCGGCGCGGGCTCGTCGCGGAGGACGGCGGCGATCGTGGCGGACGGCGACTCACGGGCGAAGGCTTTCCGGCCGGTCACCATCTCGTAGAGGACGGCGCCGAAGGAGAAGACGTCCGTGCGCGGGTCGACCTCGTGCCCCTCGGCCTGCTCCGGGGACATGTAGGCGCAGGTGCCGAGGACGACGCCCTCCTTCGTGAGGATCGCCTGCGTTTCCTCGACCTCCGTCACGGGCGCGGGGTCGACGAGCTTGGCGAGTCCGAAGTCGAGGATCTTGACGAGGCCCGCGTCCGTGACCATGACGTTGGCGGGCTTCAGGTCGCGGTGGATGACGCCGGCGGCGTGGGTCGCCGCGAGCGCGTCGGCGATCGGGACGGCGTAGTGGAGCGCCTCCCGCGGAGGGAAGCCCTGTCGCGGTATGCGCTGCGCGAGCGTCTTCCCCGGGAGGTACTCGGTGACGATGAAGTCGACGCCGTCCTCGCACCCGATTTCGTGGACGGTGAGGACGTTCGGGTGGTCGAGGGCGGAGGCGGCCCTCGCCTCCGTCGCGAATCGCTGGCGGCGCTCGGGGTCGGAGGCCTTGCCGGGAGCGAGCACCTTCAGCGCGACGAAGCGGCCCAGGCGGACGTCCCTCGCCTTGTAGA
>CAZNSS010000430.1:0-3963 GCA_964575465.1 uncultured Holophagales bacterium
CGCGACGAGATCAAGGCGAGCTACGGCGACCCGAAGGACGGCCTCGCGAAGCAGCGGGCGATCCAGAAGGCGATGGAGCGGATCGTCACGCAGACGATCCCGAAGGCGGCCATCGACTCGCCGTGGGTCGACTGGAACCCCTTCACGAACGAGGTGACGGTCACGACGTCGGCCGAGCCCGGGACGCCCCCGGTGCCGAAGGAGCTCTCCCTCTCCGCCGCGCCCGAGGGAGACGCGCGCTACGCGAAGCTCCTCGCCGGCTTCCGCGCCTCGCGCCTCGTCGACCCGTACGCGCCCGCGGCGCCCACGCACATCGCGCGGAAGTTCGACGAGGACCGGCAGATCCCCGAGGCGCGCGTACGCGAGATGCTCGAGGCGGTCCTCTCCTCGCCCTCCTTCGCCGAGACCGGGGCGCTCGTGAGACGGCGGCTCGGCCGGCCGCTCGAGCCGTTCGACGTCTGGTACGCCGGGTTCCGCGACCGCGGGCCGTACACCGAAGGTCAGCTCGACGCGATCACGCGGAAGCGGTACCCGACGCCGGAGGCGTTCGGGAAGGACGTCCCGCGCCTCCTCTCCGCGCTCGGCTTCCCGGAGGAGCGCGCCCGCGAGGTGGCGGCGAACGTCGTCGTCGACCCGGCCCGCGGCTCGGGGCACGCCTGGGGCGCCGCCCGACGCGGCGACAAGGCGCACCTGCGGACGCGCGTCGCCGCCGACGGGATGGACTACAAGGGGTACAACATCGCCGTCCACGAGCTGGGGCACAACGTCGAGCAGACGTTCTCGCTGAACTTCGTCGACCACACGCTCCTCTCCGGCGTCCCGAACACCGCGTTCACCGAGGCGATCGCGTTCGTCTTCCAGGAGCGCGACCTCGAGCTCCTCGGTCTCGCGAAGGCGGACGCGAAGGGGCGCGCGCTCGCGACGCTCAACACGTTCTGGGGGACGGCGGAGATCGCCGGGGTCGCCCTCGTCGACATGTCCGTCTGGCGGTGGATGTACGCCCACCCCGAGGCGACGCCGGCCGAGCTGAAGGAGGCGGTCCTCTCGATCTCGAAGGAGGTCTGGAACCGCTTCTACGCCCCCGTCTTCGGCGTCAGGGACTCCGTGATCCTCGGGATCTACTCCCACATGATCGACTCGTTCCTCTACCTCCCCGACTACCCGCTCGGGCACCTCATCGCGTTCCAGATCGAGCGGCACGTCGAGAAGTCCCCCGCCGTCGGGCCGGAGATCGAGCGGATGTCGCGGCAGGGGAGGCTCACCCCGGACCTCTGGATGAAGGGGGCCGTCGGGGCTCCGGTCGGTCCCGAGGCGCTGCTCGCGGCGACGAAGGAGGCTCTCGCGGAGGTGAAGGCGGCTCGCTGAGCGGGCCGCCGCCGGGCCGGGAGCGCTTGCGATGCGGCCCCGGCGCCCCGCGGGGTGTACGATGCCCGATGGTTCCGGGAGGCCCGTTCCACGGGGCGCGGGAGGGCCCTCTCCGGAGCCGGGCGGACCATGCACGGACCGACGCGACTCTCCCAGAAGCTGATCCTCTCGCTCACGGTCGTCGTGTCGCTCGTCGTCGTGGCGAACGGCATCTTCGCCGTCCGCTCGGCGGAGACGCAGCTCCAGGCCACGATGCTGCAGGGCGCCGAGCAGCTCTCGGGGGCCATCGCGAGCTCCACCTGGCACGCCATGCTCGCCGACAACCGCGAGTCCGCCTACCAGGTCATGCAGACGATCGCGGCCAAGCAGGGGATCCGGAGCGTGAGGATCTTCAACAAGGAGGGGCGCGTCATGTTCTCGACGCCCCCCTCGCCGGAGAAGGTCGTCGACAAGAAGGCCGAGGCCTGCTTCCTCTGCCACGCCTCCGAGCAGCCCCTCGTGAGGGTCGACACGCCGAACCGGGCGCGCGTCGTCCACCGGCCCGACGGCACCCGGACCCTCGCGATGGTGACGCCGATCTACAACGAGCCCGCCTGCAGCAACGCGGCCTGCCACGCCCACCCGGAGACGCAGAAGGTCCTCGGCGTCCTCGACGTCGGCCTCGACATGCGCCTCGTCGACGAGCAGGTCCGCCGGATCGAGCTCCGTACGGCGCTCTTCACGTCCCTCGCCGTCGTCCTCGTCGGGCTCTGCGCCGCCGTCTTCACGCGGCGCCTCGTGACCACGCCCCTCGCCCGCCTCGCGGACGCGACCCGGCACGTCGCCGAGATGCAGCTCGACCGGCCGATCGCGATCACCTCGAGCGAGGAGCTCGCCGAGCTCGCGCGCCTCTTCAACGTGATGCGCCGCCGCCTCGCGACGGCGATGGACGAGCTCAACGGCCTCACGCGGAGCCTCGAGGAGAAGGTCGTTGAGCGGACCGAGCAGCTGAGGGTGGCGCAGCACAAGCTGATGCAGGCCGACCGCCTCGCGTCGCTCGGGCAGCTCGCCGCGAGCGTCGCGCACGAGATCAACAACCCCCTCTCCGGGGTCCTCAACCTCTCGATGCTCATGCAGCGGATCCTGAAGGAGGACGGCATCCCGAAGGGGCGCGAGGCCGAGTTCCGGAAGTACCTCGACCAGGTCGTCACCGAGACGGCGCGGACGGGGCGCATCGTGTCCGACCTCCTCGCCTTCTCGCGCCGGAGCGCGCCCCACCGCTCCGACGCCGACCTGAACGCGATCGTCGGGACGACGCTCTCCCTCGTCTCGCACAAGCTGAAGCTGATGAGCGTCGAGGCCGAGTGCGCCCTCGACGCCGCGCTCCCGCGCCTCCTCGCCGACGCGTCGCAGCTCCAGCAGGTCGTGATGAACCTCGTCCTGAACGGCGCCGAGGCGACGCGGAGGAAGGGGTCCGGGCACCTCCGCGTGACGACCCGGGCCACCGAGGGGAGGCGAGAGGTCGTCCTCGAGGTGAGGGACGACGGCGAGGGGATCTCCCCCGAGCTGAAGGAACGGATCTTCGACCCGTTCTTCACGACGAAGGACGACGGCAAGGGGGTCGGGCTCGGCCTCGCGGTCGTCTACGGGATCGTCCAGGCCCACGGGGGCGAGATCGAGGTCGAGAGCGTCCCGGGCCGCGAGACCCTCTTCCGCGTCACCCTGCCGGTGCGTGCGGAGGCGGCCGCCCCGCCGGCGTGAGCGCCATCGTCGTGGTCGCCATCGGTTCCCCGGACGAAGAGGCCCTCGCCTCCGTGGAGGGGGCCGTCGCGGGCGCCTTCGGCCGCCCCGTCGAGAGGCTCGTGCCGCTCCCCGAGCCGTCCGGCGCCTTCGACGCGGGGCGCGGGCAGTGGAGCGCGCCGGAGATGCTGAAGACGCTGCTCCGGGCCCGGCCCGCGACGGCGGAAAGGATCCTCGGCGTCACCGGGCGGGACCTCTTCATCCCGGTCCTCAGCTTCGTCTTCGGACAGGCGCAGATGGACGGCCCGAGCGCGGTCGTCTCGCTCGCCCGGCTCTCGCAGGCCTTCTCGGGGCTCCCCGAGGACCGCCCGCTCCTCCTTCAGCGCGCGCGCAAGGAGGCTCTCCACGAGCTGGGCCACACCTTCGGCCTCGTCCACTGCACGGACGCGGCCTGCCCCATGTCACTGTCGACGGGCGTCGTCCAGGTGGACCGCAAGGGAGAGGCGTTCTGCTCCTCGTGCGCGGCGCTCGTGAAGGAACGGACCCCGGTGGCGCCTCCGCCGCCGGAAGGGAGGACACGATGAAGGCGACGTGGCGGATCCTCGTCATCGACGACGAGGCGGTCATGCGCGAGTCGCTCGCGGCCTGGCTCCGCGAGGACGGCTACGAGGTGGACACCGCCGCCTCGGGCCGCGACGGGATCGAGAAGGCGCGGGCGACCGACTACGCCATCTACTTCGTCGACCTGAAGATGCCGGGGGGCATCGACGGCATCGAGACGATGATGGAGGTGAAGAAGCTCCGGCCCGAGGCCTCCATCGTCATCATCACGGCCTACGCCACCGTCGACACCGCGATCACCGCGATGAAGGAGGGGGC
>CAZNSS010000431.1:0-3960 GCA_964575465.1 uncultured Holophagales bacterium
CCTGACGCCGCGGCACCGGGCCGATTCGGGGAGCGCGCGGGAAGGAGACCGGTCATGAGGAACGGGCTTCGGGGGCTCTTCGCCGTCGCGGCCGTCCTGGCGTGCGGCACCGCGCAGGCCCAGTGGGGCGAGGCGCCGGGCGGGCAGCGCAAGGGCGAGGGCGCCCTCGTCGTCCGGGACGGCGCGCCGGGGTACGAGGAGAAGTCCGGCACGGCCGTGAGGCGTACGTTCAAGCGGGGCGAGGCGGTGGCCGGCTTCCACAAGGAGTTCCTCGCGACGGTCTACGAGTTCTTCGAGGAAGACGGGCGAGTCCGGGTGCTCTACCCGAAGCCTGACTCCGCGCTCATGGCCGACGCCTGGATGGACCCGGCCGACCTCGCGACCTTCGTCTACGACTGCTGCGACGCCGAGTGCATCCCGGTCAAGGCCTCCTTCAAGCGCGCCGAGTGGAATCCCTGCTTCAAGGAGGGGACGAGCCGGGCGCGAGCGTCCCTGCCCCCCGCGGCGCGGGAGGCGGCCCCGGCGGAGAAGGGCGTGGGCAACGCCGCCCCGCGCGCCTCCGGCGGCTCCGGCGAGAAGGCCCTCGAGAACGCCGACGTCGTGGCGATGGTGAAGGCCGACCTCGGGGACGACCTCGTCATCGCGAAGATCCAGCAGGCCCCGCGCGAAGCCCTGGACGTCTCGTCCGAGGCCCTCGTGAAGCTGAAGAAGCAGGGGGTCTCCAAGGGCGTCCTCGACGCGATGCTCAGGCGCGCGGGCCAGCGCTGAACCAGGGCACCTGGGCTATAGTCGCCGGCCGTGACGGACCCGCGCCCGAACCGCGCCGCCTTCCCCGGGGGACGCCCTGCGCGACTCGCCTCGCGCGCCGCGATGGCCCTCCTCGCGGTCTCGCTGGCCGCACCTCTCCTCGCGACCGTCTGGACCCGAACGACCTTCCGGACCCGGCTGCCGAAGGGGGGAAGCGTCGCCCTGGAGGACCTTTCGTACGCCGGCCGCGACTGGAACGCCGCCCTGACGGCGCTCGACGTCAAGCAGGTTTCGGGCCGGTCGGCCGGAAGCGGCGAGATCGCCACGACCTGGACCTTCCGCTACACGAACACCGACAGGGAGCCGCACTACGTCGGTCTCACCGTCTCCTGCCTCGACACGCGCGGCCAGGAACGGAGCCGGTTCAAGGCGACGATCACCCTCCTGGCCGATCGTCCGGGCGGGGCGACGGTGGACGTTCCCGTCAAGCTCCGGGAACCCGACTGGAACGTGGCGACCGTGGCGAAGGTGGTCGCCGACTTCCTCTCCGGCCCGGAAGGCTGAACTCCTAGGCCAGCATCCTCCGCGCGACCTCCCTCAGGGTGAGGTTCTCGAGGGTCACGGCCACCTGGCGCGCGAGGACGATGAGGGCGCGCGCCTCGGATTCCCTCTCGAACGGGGTCTGGCAGACGAGGATGAGCGAGACGTTTCCCAGGACGAGGAGGGGGACCACCAGGACGGGGAGCGCCTCCGGACCGTTCGAGGCGATCGGCACGAGCCCGCCCTGCGCGGTCGGAGCGACGAACCCGGTGTACGCCCGCCCGTCCTTGACGACCAGGTCGAAGAGCGGACTCTCCCCGGCGACCCAGTACGTCTTCGGCGTCGCGTCCTGCGGGAGGGAGCAGCCGATTCCGTTGCCGAACTGGCCGAGGAGGCGGAACGCCTCCTTGTCGCGCATCACCAGTCCGCCGTCGGAGTAGAGCTCGCTCGCGTAGCGGAGCAGGAGGAGCCCCATCTCTCCCCGGCCCTGCGCCGCGAACAGCTCCTCCGTGAGGGAGAGGAAGCTGACGGCCGACCGGAGCCTGTCGGCTTCGTCGGGATCGGGACCCGCCGCCGTCGCCGGGTCGAACCACCGGATGCCCTGTCCCGAGTCTTCGTCCGCGGCCTGCTGGGCCGCCTTCTTCTCCGCCGCCCGCTCCGCGGAGACCGCGGCGGGCGGCGCCGGAGCCGGGTGGGCGGCCGTCGAGGCAGGGGCTCCGCCCTCGTCCAGCCGCCTGCGGATCTTGTCCAGCTCGCGGTTGCGCTTGTCCTGGATGAGGCTCGCCTCGAGGAGGATGTGGCGCGGCTCGACCCCGTCGTCGAGGACGAGGTCGACCGCGTAGTCGGGCATCCCGCGCATCAGGGAGACGAGGCCGATCCGGAAGACGAACTGGGCGTTCTGCCAGGTCATCATCCGCTCGATCGCCTCGGTCATCTGCTCCTTGACCTCGTTCTCGACGACGCGGCGCGGCACGACGCCGAGCTCGACCAGGGCGTCGCCGAGCCGCATCCCCGGGTAGCGGGCGCGGTAGCCGAGCGCCTCGTTCAGCTGGAGGGGGGTGACGCTGTCCTTCTTGACGAGACGGTCCCCGAGAGTCTCGTGGGCCTCGCTGTCGTGGGCCTGGACGATCTGTCCGTTGCGGAAGACGACGATTCCGGTGATCCCGTCCGCCCGGGTGAGGAAGAGGGCTCCGCTCTTGCCGCTGACCTGGAGGACCTGGAGGATGTCGGTGAGCGGGAAGTCCTCGAGCTGTCCCTCGAGGCTCGTCGACTTGTCTTGGGTCTGGGAGACGTCAGCCACGGTCACGTCTTCAGAAGGTCCATGAACCTCTGGACGGTCTTCAGCTTCCTCTCGACGGCGACGTACGCCTGCGACGAGACCATCGCGAGGGCGGCCTGCTCGCCCAGGAGATCGAAGAGCTCCCGGTCGAGCTGGGAGAAGCTCGCCTTGTGCTCGAGGAGCGCGAAGATCGTCAGGGCTCCCACGAGGCGGTCGCGGAAGTAGAGCGGGGCGCAGCAGATCGCGGCGGCCTTTTCGGGCCGCTCCGACGCCGGGATCTCCTCCAGGAACACCGTCCGCCGGAGCTTGATCGCCTCCTTCTCCACCGCCTGCTCGAGCCCGGGCTGGCGCGGCCCCTCCGGGGGGAGGTCCCCTTCCCGTGCGACGATCGAGAAGTCTCCCTTCGCCTCGTCGGCGAGGTAGAGGACGAACTCGGCGGCTCCGATGAGGTTCACCGCGATCTCGACGATGGTCCTCACGACGGCGTCGGGGTCGGGCGAGGAGTGGAGCTGGAAGGTGGCCGCGTAGAGGTTCGTCAGGCTCGTCGAGTGGTCTTCGAGGTCGACGTAGCGCTGCGCGAAGTCGCGGTTCTCGGCCTCGAGCTGCTCGGCCTTCTTCTTCAGCTTCTCCCGGTCGCGCAGCGTCTCCTCGTGGGTCGAGGCCAGGAGCGACTCCGCGCTCGCGAGGTCCCGCCGGAGGTCGTCCACCCGGCTGCGGAGCTGTTCGTAGAGGAGAAGGACGTCGCCCTCGATCCCCTTGCTCCGCTCCTCGAGGGTGCGGAAGAGGCCTTTCAGCGCCTCGGTGTTCTCGGAAGGCTTCGGGCCGGTCATCGCCCCTCGCCCCCCTCCTCGGGCGGTGCTCCGGCGAGGCGTCTCAGCTCGGAAGCGATCTCGTCGGCGGTCCAGACCGCGCTGGCGAGGCCGGCTTCCACCACCGCGCGCGGCATCCCGTAGACCGCGCAGCTCTCCTCCGATTCGGCGACCACGGTGCCCCCGGCGGCGACCAGCGCCTTCGCCCCCTCGCGCCCGTCGCTCCCCATCCCGGTCAGGACGATGCCGATCGCTCGGGAGCCGAAGGTCCGGGCGGCCGAGGAGAGAAGCACGTCGACGGAGGGAACGTGCGCCCCGCCCGCCGGTTCTGCGGAGAGCTCCACCTGCGGCCCCCCGGCGCCCGAGCCGAAGACGAGGTGGTACCCCGCGGGCGCCAGGAACGCCCAGCCGGGGAGAAACGGCTCCCCTCCTCGCGCTTCCCGGACCTCGAGGCGCGACGACTGGTTCAGCCTCTCGGCGAACGCCGCCGTAAAACCCACCGGCATATGTTGAACGATCGCGACGGGAAACGGAAACCCCGCCGGGAGCCGTTCGAGGATCACCCCGAGCGCGGCGGGCCCTCCC
>CAZNSS010000432.1:0-3952 GCA_964575465.1 uncultured Holophagales bacterium
CTGACGGGGCGCTTCGTCGACTCCTCGGGTGGCCAGGTCGGCTACGTCCCGTTCGACTATCGCCGCCTCCGCTGGGCGGGGCGCCTCGACTGGAAGTGGGACGCGCTTCCCGTCCGCCGCGAGCAGCTGCCGGAGCTCGTGCCGCCCGGCGGACGGCTCGGCGAGCTGACCGCGTCCGCCGCGGAGGCGACGGGCCTCCCGAAGGGGCTCCCGGTGATCGCGGCCGCGGCCGACAAGGCGTGCGAGGTGCTCGGCGCCGGCTGCCTCGAGCCGCACGTCGCCTGTCTCAGCTACGGCACGACGGCGACGATCAACACGACCCACCGCCGCTACGTCGAGCCGCTGCCGCTCCTGCCGCCCTATCCGTCCGCCGTCCCGGGTGCTTACAGCCTCGAGATCCAGATCTATCGGGGCTTCTGGATGGTGACCTGGTTCAAGGAGCAGTTCGGGCAGCTCGAGGAGGCCGAGGCGAGGGAGAAGGGCCTTCCCGCGGAGGCGCTCTTCGACGAGCTCGTCGGGAGGGTCGCGCCCGGCTCGATGGGCCTCGTCCTCCAGCCCTACTGGTCGCCCGGGGTGAAGCGCCCGGGGCCGGAAGCGAAGGGGGCCGTCATCGGCTTCGGCGACGTCCACACGCGCGCGCACCTCTACCGCGCCATCCTCGAGGGGCTCGCCTATGCCCTTCGCGAGGGGAAGGAGCGGTCGGAGAAGCGGAGCGGCGTCGCGATCACGGAGCTGCGCGTCGCCGGCGGGGGAGCGCAGAGCGACGCGGCGATGCAGATCACGGCGGACGTCTTCGGCCTCCCGGCGGCCCGCCCGCACGTGACCGAGGCCTCGGGCCTCGGTGCCGCCATGGACGTCGCCGTCGGCCTCGGGCTCCACCCGACCTTCGAGGCGGCCGTCGCGGCGATGACCCGGCTGGGCCGCGTCTTCACGCCCGATCCCTCGACCTCGAACCTCTACGACCGCCTCTACCGCCGCGTCTATCGGAAGATGTACGAGCGGCTCCGTCCCCTCTACGAGGAGATTCGCGACATCACCGGGTACCCGCCGTAGAACGACCGGCGGGAGACAGCGAGGCGAAGCGGCCGGCGAAGGACGCGCTCGGAGCGCCGAGGGTCCCGGAGCGCCGCCCGTCCTGCCGTATCCTTTCCGGACGATGAATCCTCCCGACCCCCTCCTCGCCCGCAAGGGGGCGATCCTCGTGAAGTGGGGTTTCGAGAAGTACCGCTCGGGCTTCCGGAGGATCACCCGCCGCTCCGCCCTCCACTTCGAGTTCTCCGACTGGCACGGCGTCCAGCACGACATGGTCGACCGGCTCGCGCTCTACACGAACGTCGTCAAGAGGGTCGTATCGGCCCTCGAGGAGACCTTCGGGGAGTGCCAGCGCTCGCCGGAGCTCTGGACCGCCATGAAGCGCGAGTACTCCTGGCTGATGGGGGGGCACGGCGACCTCGAGCTGGCCGAGACCTTCTTCAACTCGGTGACGCGGAAGGTCTTCACGACGGTCGGTGTCGATCCGAGGCGGGAGTTCGTCCACTTCGGGAGCGACACGGGCCTGCCGCCGCCGGGGGCGGTGCCCGTCCGGACCTACCCCGGTGCGCTGTCGACGGGTTCGGTCGTGCGGGAGATCCTCGAGGACTACGCCTTCGCGATGCCGTGGGAGGACGCGGAACGGGACGGCGGCCTCGTCGCTGGCGCCGTCGACGAGGCGACCCGCGCCGCCTGGGGAGACCCCTCCTTCGACTTCGTCGAGCTCCTCGAGCCCGTCTTCTACCGCAACAAGGGGGCGTACGTCGTCGGGCGGGTCGTGCGGTCCGAGCGCTTCCTGCCGCTCGTCCTCGCGCTCGTGAACCCGGGCGGGCAGGTCGTCGTCGACGCCGTCCTTCTCGACGAGGACGAGGTCTCCGTGGTCTTCAGCTTCACCCGCTCCTATTTCCACGTCGACGTCGAAGCGCCGGCGGGCGTCGTGCGATTCCTGAAGTCGATCCTCCCCAGGAAGCCGCTCGCCGAGCTGTACGTCTCCCTCGGCTACAACAAGCACGGCAAGACGGAGCTCTTCCGCGACCTTCTCCGGCACCTCGAGCGCTCCGGCGACCGGTTCGAGACGGCGCGGGGGGAGAAGGGGATGGTGATGGTCGTCTTCACCATGCCCGGCTACGACGTCGTGTTCAAGGTCATCCGGGACCGCTTCGGCCCGTCGAAGACCGTCACGCGGAGCGGGGTGAAGGAGCGCTACCAGTTCGTCTTCGAGCACGATCGCGCGGGGCGGCTCGTCGACATCCAGGAGTACGAGTTCCTCGAGTTCGCGCGCGACCGCTTCGAGCCGGGGCTCCTCGACGAGCTCCTGACGGAGTGCTCCGAGAGCGTCGCGCTGCAGGGGAACGACGTCGTCATCCGGCATCTCTACACCGAGCGCCGGGTCGTGCCGCTGAACCTCTTCATCCGCGAGGCCCCGGAGGAAGCGGTCCGCGAGGCGGTCCTCGACTTCGGCCGGGCGCTCCGCGACCTCGCCTCGACGAACATCTTCCCCGGGGACCTCCTCGTGAAGAACTTCGGCGTGACGCGGCACGGGCGGGTCGTCTTCTACGACTACGACGAGCTCTGCGCCGTGACCGACTGCGAGTTCCGCGAGCTGCCGGAGACGGACGACGAGGGGGGCGGCGACGGGCCCTCCTTCTACGTCGGCCCGCGCGACGTATTCCCGGAGGAGTTCCTCACCTTCATGGGGTTCCCCGCGCCCCTCCGGCGGCTCTTCGCGGAGGCGCACGGCGACCTCGTGAGGCCGGAGTTCTGGAACGGGATGAAGCGCCGGCACGCGGCACGGGAGGTCCTCGATCTCTACCCCTACCCGGAGATGAGGAGGCTCCAGGGCCCCGGATCGCCCTGAGCCGGAGCCGGGGCCTCCCGGAGCGGCCTGCGCAGGCGGCGAGTCGCGACGGCGATGCGCTAAAATCCGCCGCTCCGGAGGTTTCGAGATGGCCGACACCAAGATGCCCGCCCCGCCGAACGGCGAAAGAATCCGCATCGTCGACGGGAAACTCGTCGTTCCCGACAACCCCGTCGTTCCCTTCATCGAAGGCGATGGCACGGGCCCCGACATCTGGCGCGCTTCCGTTCGAGTCCTCGACGCCGCCGTCGCGAAGGCCTACGGCGGAAAGCGAAAGATCGCCTGGATGGAGGTCCTCGCCGGCCAGAAGTCGTACGACAACCTCGGGACCTGGCTCCCGGACGAGACGGTCGCGGCGTTCCAGGACTACCTCGTCGGCATCAAGGGCCCCCTCACGACCCCCATCGGCGGCGGCATCCGGTCGCTCAACGTCGCCCTCCGGCAGCTGCTCGACCTCTACGTCTGCCTGCGCCCGGTCCGCTGGTACAAGGGCGTCCCTTCCCCGGTGAAGCGTCCCGAGAAGGTCGACATGGTGATCTTCCGGGAGAACACCGAGGACATCTACACCGGCATCGAGTTCGAGTCCGGGAGCGAGGACGCGAAGAAGGTCCTCGAGTTCCTGAAGGCGAACTGGCCGGCGATGCACAAGAAGATCCGCTTTCCGGAGACGTCGGCCATCGGTTTCAAGCCGGTCTCGAAGGAAGGGACCGAGCGGCTCGTCCGCGCCGCGATCCGCTACGCGATCGCGAACAAGCGGAAGAGCCTCACCCTGGTGCACAAGGGAAACATCATGAAGTTCACGGAAGGCGCCTTCCGGAACTGGGGGTACGAGCTCGCCGAGAGGGAGTTCGCGGGCGAGACCTACACCTGGGACCAGTGGGAGCGGACGAAGAAGGCCTCCGGGGCCGCGGCGGCCGACGCCGAGCAGAAGGCGGCGCTCGCGTCCGGGAAGGTCCTCGTCAAGGACGCCATCGCGGACATCACGCTCCAGCAGGTGCTGACACGCCCCGAGGAGTTCGACGTCATCGCGACGCTGAACCTCAACGGCGACTACCTCTCCGACGC
>CAZNSS010000433.1:0-3946 GCA_964575465.1 uncultured Holophagales bacterium
GCGATCGAGGCGCTGAAGGCCGGCGCCTACGACTACGTCTCCAAGCCGTTCGACGTGGAGGAGCTCAAGCACGTCGTCGGGAAGGCGCTCGAGCGCAAGCGGCTCTCCGACGAGAACGTCGCCCTCCGGTCGCAGATCGAGGAGCGCCCCGCGCTCGGGGCCCTCATCGGCGTCTCGCGCCGGATGCGCGCCGTCTTCGACATGATCGAGCGGATCGGGCGGACGACGTCCACCGTCCTCATCACCGGGGAGTCCGGGACGGGCAAGGAGCTGATCGCGCGCGCCATCCACCGGAGCTCGCCGCGCGCCGGCCGCCCCTTCGTCTCGATCAACTGCGGCGCCCTCCCCGAGAGCCTCCTCGAGTCGGAGCTCTTCGGGCACGAGAAGGGAGCCTTCACGGGCGCCGTCCGGGAGAAGAAGGGGCTCTTCCGGGAGGCCGAAGGGGGAACGCTCTTCCTCGACGAGATCGGGGAGACCTCTGTCGCGATGCAGGTGAAGCTCCTCCGGGCCCTCCAGGAGCGCCTGGTGCGGCGCGTCGGCGGGAACGTCGAGGAGCCCGTCGACGTGAGGATCATCTGCGCCACGAACAAGGACCTCGCGAAGATGGTCTCCGAGAAGTCCTTCCGCGAGGACTTCTACTACCGGATCGCCGTCATCCCGCTCCCGATCCCGCCGCTCAGGGAGCGGCGGGAGGACATCCCGCTCCTCGTCCGCCACTTCCTGAAGCAGGTTGCCGAGGAGCAGGGGATCCCGGAGAAGAAGATCACCTCCGAGGCGATGCGCGTCCTCGAGGGGCACCCGTGGCCGGGGAACGTCCGCGAGCTGGAGAACCTGATCGAGCGGACCGTCGCCCTCGAGGCGGGGTCGGTCATCACGACCGCCTCGCTGCCGGAGAGCTTCCTCAGGCCCGCGGGCGTCCCGGCCGAGGCGATGCAGAGCCCGTTCGACCTCCCGCTCGAGAGCTTCCGGCTCGAGGCGTACCTCGAGTGGATCGGCAAGCGCCTGATGCAGCAGGCGCTCGAGCGGGCGAACGGGATCCGGAAGGATGCCGCCAAGCTCGTCGGCATGTCGGAGCGGTCGTTCCGCTACTACGCCAAGAAATACGGTCTCGGGCAGGACGAGGAGGAGGAGCCCTATGACGAACCCGGACTCCCGGTCGACGAGGCGTGAGGCGGGCCGGGCGGCGCTCCTCGCCGTCCTCCTCCTTTCCGCCTGCACCGGAGGGCGCGGCGCCGCCCCGTCGGACGCGCCTGCACCCGCCGCGAGCGGTCCGCGCGTCGTCCTGCCGTCCGGTGCGACCTTCTCCCTCGAGGTCGCGAGGACGCCGGAGCAGGTCGCGCAGGGGCTCATGTTCCGCGAGTCGCTCGCGCCGTCCACGGGAATGGTCTTCGTCTTCGACGCGCCGGAGCCCCGTTCCTTCTGGATGAAGAACTGCCACTTCGCGCTCGACATGGTCTTCACGCTGAAGGACGGGACGGTCGTCGACGTCCTCGAGGGGGTCCCGCCGTGCCCCGCCGACCCGTGCCCGACCTACCCCTCGCGAGCCCGGGCCGACACCGTCGTCGAGCTCACCGCGGGGGAGGCGAAGCGCCACGGGATCGTCCGCGGCGCGCGCCTCACCTGGCTCAGCGTGCCGGAGCGCTGAGGTCGCCGTCCGGCAGGCCGCCGGCGGGAGCCGGCGCGGGGACGAAGCGGAAGAGGCCCCGGCCGATCGTCGCCAGGTAGAGGCCTTCCTCGCGGCGCGGGTCGCCCGCCCAGCCCGCGACGTAGAGCCCCCGCTCCGGGAGGGCGATGAGGACGTCGGGCCCGCCGTCCGCTGCCCGGTAGAGGAGCCGCCCCTTGTCCGTCTCGACGTCCACGCCGATCGGCTCGGGGGTCCGGTAGGCCGACGCGCGAGGCCGGCCGAACCCGCCCGCGAGCGGGCGGGCCGCCCCGTCGCGTGCCGTGTCGAGGCCGAAGTCGCGGCCGTTCCACCAGAGCGTCCTCCCGGAGGAGCGTACGGCGAGCGTCTCGGTCTTCCCGGGCGACCGGCTCCACATCACCGCGTCGACCCGCGAGCGGAGAGTCCCGACGCGACCCCACGACGCGCCGCCGTCCCGCGACTCGAACGCACCCTCGGTCGTCGCCGCGAAGAGCCGGCCGGGGCCGGCGGCGAAACCGAGCACCGGGACGCCGAGGACCCGCGCGAAGGGCTGCCCGGGAACGGCCGCCAGCCAGAGGCCGTCGGGGGTCCCCGCGAGGATCCGCTCCCCGCTCGAGACGAGGGCGCGGACCGTCGCCGGGGGAGAGGAGGCGAGCCGGTCCACCCGTCCCGACACGGGCTCGAGCGACCAGAGCCCCCCGCTCCCGCCGTCCGAGGCGCGCGCGACGACGACGGAGCCCGACGCCGTGACCGAGACGGCCGAGACGCGCGCCTCGGAGAGGCCGGCGTTCGCCTCGGAGAGCGTCACGCCACCGTCCTCGCTCCGGAGGACCCCTTCCGCCTCGGTCGCCACGAGGAGGACGGAGGGGTTCGCCGGGTCGAAGAGGAGGCCGTTCACGACCGTCGTCTCGCGCGAGAGGCGCCGGAAGCTCTTCCCGGCGTCGAGGCTCTCGAAGAGCCCGCCCGTCGTCCCCGCGAGGATCCGCGACGGGTCCCGTGGGTCGCGCGCGACGACGTGGGTCCGCCGGTCGGCGAGGCCTTCCTTGTAGCGCTTCCAGCTCGTGGCGCCGTCGGTCGTCCGGTAGACCCAGCCGCACGTCGCCGCCCAGATGTCGTCCGGATCGGTCGGCGAGAAGTCGAGGTGGAAAACCTGCGTGTCCTCGACCATCCCCCCCGCGATCCGCGTCCAGGAACGGCCCAGGTCCAGCGAACGGAACGGCTGCCGGTACGAGCCCGTGTAGAGGACGCCCGGCTTGAGGGGGTGGAACGCGAGGAACGAGACGCCGCTCCCCGGGTCGAGCGGAGGCTGCGACGGGCGCCACGAGACGCCGCCGTCCTCCGAGATCTCGAGCCCGGTCTCGCCGCCGACGGCGACGACCTTCCGGCCACGGAGGACGGCGACCGCCACGACCCGCGACTCCGCGCGCTCCTCCCACCGCTTCACGACGGACCACGAGCGCGCCGCGTCGTCGGAGCGGACGAGGAGGCCTCCCTTGACGACGCCGCTGAGGCCGGCCCAGATCGTCCCGACGCGCTGCGGGTCGGGGACGAGCGAGGTGACGGAATACCCCGGGAAGGGGGCCCCGCCCGGCGGTGCGGTCCAGCTCCGGCCGCCGTCGGTCGAGCGGTAGACACCGCCCAGGGCCGTCCCGGCGTAGAAGAGGCCCGGGGCGCGCGGCTCGGCCGCGAGGGACTTCACCTCCGCGCCCGGGAGCGGGTAGCGCAGCCACGTCCCCCCCGGCGAGGCGACGGCCGGGCCGGCCGCGGCTCGGAGAGGCAGGAAGGCCAGGCCGGCGGCGAGGATCGCCGCGGTGGCGTCAGCCCGCAGTCTTCGCATCGCCCCCCGCGCCGGATCCGCCGCCCGACGATTCCGCCTTCCTCTCCGGGGACGGCTTCGAATCGCCGGACACCTTCGAGTCGCCGGACGGCTTCGAGTCGCCCGACGGCTTCGCGTCGCCGCCGCTCGCCTCCGAGCCCTTCTTCCCCGGGCCGGCGTCGCTCCCTCCCCGGCCGTAGTCGGTCAGGTAGAAGCCCGAGCCCTTGAACTGGACCGCGGGCGCCGAGAGGAGCTTCTTCAGGGGCCCGCCGCAGGTCTCGCAGGTCAACGGGAGGGGATCCGAGAAGGCCATGATCATCTCGATCTCGTGGCCGCAGGACTCGCACCGGAACTCGTACAGTGGCATCGAGGGACCGACCTTCCTGCTACGAGGGCGGGGCGTAGCCGCCGCCGCTCGTGCTCCACTGGATCTTCTTCACCGACGTCCGGCTCGTCATGTCGCGCCGGCTGATCAGCCTGAGGACGAA
>CAZNSS010000434.1:0-3946 GCA_964575465.1 uncultured Holophagales bacterium
AGACGATCCGCCTCGCGCCGCCGCTCGTCATCACGCGCGAGGAGATCGACTGGGCGGTCGACCAGCTCGACGCGGTCCTGGGCTGACCCGCGGGCGGGCGACCGCGCCCCCGGTAGACTGAACCGCTTTGCGCGCCCTCCGCGCGGCCCTTCGGGCCCTTCTGCCGCTCCTCGCCCTCTCCTCCTCCGGCCTCGCCCAGAGGCCGGAGGAGCCGTTGACCGCCCTCGTCGCGACGCGCGAAGTCGTCCTCGACGGGCGGCTCGGAGACCCCCTCTGGAAGGACGCCCCCGTCCTCGACCGCTTCACGCAGCAATCCCCCGACGAAGGCCGGCCGGCGACGGAACGGACCGAGGTCCGGGTCGTCGTCACGCCCCGGGCGGTCGTCGTCGGGGTCGTCTGCCTCGACCGCGAGGCGCGGTCGGTCGCGGCCCGCAACTACGAACGGGACGGCGACTTCGACTCGGACGACTGGGTGATGATCGTCCTCGACTCGTACCTCGACAGGCGCAACGCCGCGCTCTTCGGCGTCAACCCGCTCGGCACCCAGTGGGACGCCCTCGTCACGAACGAGGGGCCCGAGGAGGTCGAGTGGGACGCGCTCTGGGAGTCGAAGAGCTCGGTCGGGCCGGACGGCTGGCGCGCCGAGGTCGCGATCCCGCTCTCCTCCCTCCGCTCTCCCGCCGGCGCGACTTCCTTCGGCTTCAACGTCTTCCGGATGCTCCGGCGCCGCCAGGAGACCTCGGCGTGGGGCGGGTGGCGACGCGAGGCGGGGCCGAACCGGATCTCGATGGCCGGGACGCTGACCGGGTTCCGGCTCGAGCGACACCTCCCGTTCGTCCTCAAGCCGTATCTCCTCACCGGGTACGACCACGACGTCCGCGAGGCCGGGGGCTCCTATCGCAACGGCGCGCGCCTCGACGCCGGGCTGGACGTAAAGGCCGGCATCACCCCCACGCTCGTCCTCGACGCGACGTACCGGACCGACTTCGCGCAGGTCGAGTCGGACACGCAGCGCGTGAACCTCACCCGCTTCCCGCTCTTCTTCCCCGAGAAGCGGGAGTTCTTCCTCGAGCGGATCGGCTTCACGCGGTTCGGGCAGCGAGAGCTCGGCGAGGTCTTCTACTCCCGGCGCATCGGCCTCTCTCCCGACGGGGAGCCCGTGTCGATCGTCGGCGGGGCGCGGCTGACGGGGAACGTCGGCCGGACCGAGGTCGGCGTCATCGCGGTCCGGCAGGACGAGGCCCTGGGCCTCCCCGTGACGGACTTCTACGTGGCCCGCGCGCGGCACCCGCTCGGCGCGCGCTCTTCCGTCGGCGCGATCTTCACCGACCGGGAAGGGGGACCCGCCGGAAAGGAGTGGAACCGGGCCGCCGGCGTCGACCTCGACTGGAAGCCGGCGGAGACGCTCGCCTTCACCGCCTTCTGGGCCACGACGCGCGACCCCGAGGGCCGGCCCGACACCGACGGCTGGCGCGTCTCCGGGCAGTTCGACGACGGCACCTGGCAGCTCTACTCGAGCCTGAAGCGATACGACGAGGACTTCGATCCCGGAATCGGCTTCGTCCCGCGCACCGGCATCACGAACCTCTTCGGCCGCGCGGCGCGCCGCTTCTACCCCGCGGGCGGGTTCGTGAGGGAGTGGAGCGTCGGGGCCGAGGTCGACTACTTCGAGGACCCGGACGGGGCGCCCGTCGGGCGCGAGATCCGGGCCGAGATCCGGGCCGAGGGGCGCGACGCGAGCTACCTCGAGGCCGAACCGATCTCCAGCGAGTGGGACCGCCTCGACGAGCCGTTCGAGATCAGCGACGGCATCCACGTCCCCGAGGGGGCGTACTGGAACCGGCGGCACGCGGTGGAGGCCGGCACGAGCAAGGCGGCCGCCTTCTCCGCCAGCGGCGGCGTCGAGTGGGGGACCTTCTACGGCGGTCACCTCGAGACGTATGCCGGGGAGCTCTCCTGGCGCCCGAACCCCCACCTCCTCGTGGCGCTGACCGAGGAGTACAACGACGTGGGGCTCCCGGGCGGCGCCTTCACCACCTCGCTCTTCGGTCTTCGCGGCACCTGGAACTTCTCGAGGTCCCTGCTCCTGACGGCCTTCACCCAGTTGAACTCGGAGGCCGACGTCGCGAGCCTCAACACGCGCCTCCGCTGGATGTGGCGGCCCGGCTCGGACGTCTACCTCGTCTACAACCGGGCGACGGGCGAGGGGCTCGAGCGGCGGGCGTGGCAGGTCGTCCTGAAGGCGACGTGGGCGATCCTGCCGTGACGGCGGAATAGTCCGGGCCCGGCAGGCGTTGTCGGGATTCGCGTGCTCGCTCTCACGATCTTCCTCTTCCTCGCCGGCATCGGCCTCCTCGTCCTCGGGGCCGACCTCCTCGTCCGCGGCGCCTCGCGCATCGCGCTCGCCGCCGGCATCTCGCCGCTCGTCGTCGGCCTGACCGTCGTCGCCTTCGGGACGAGCGCCCCGGAGATGGCCGTGAGCGTGAAGGCCGCCTTCGCCGGGCAGGCCGACATCGCCTACGGCAACGTCGTCGGCTCGAACATCTTCAACGTCCTCTTCATCCTCGGCCTCAGCGCCCTCGTCGCGCCCCTCCTCGTCGACCGGCAGCTGATGCGCCGGGACGTCCCGATCATGGTCGGGGCCTCGCTCCTGCTTCCGATCCTCGCGCTCGACGGGCGGATCGGGCGCCTGGACGGGGTGCTCCTGTTCGCCGGGATCGTGGCCTACACGGCCTTCTCGGTGCTCCAGAGCCGGAAGGAGAGTGCCGCCAGGCGCGCCGAGACGGCGGCGGAGATACCGGAAGGACCGACCGGCGCCTGGTGGGCGAACCTCCTCCTCGTCCTCGCCGGACTCGGGATGCTCGTCCTCGGCGCCCGCTGGCTCGTGGGCGGCGCCGTCGCGTTCGCCCGGTCGTTCGGCGTTTCCGAGCTCGTCATCGGCCTGACGATCGTCGCGGCCGGGACGTCGCTCCCCGAGGTCGCGACGTCGGTTCTCGCCGCCTGGCGCGGTCACCGCGAGATCGCCGTCGGGAACGTCGTCGGCTCGAACATCTTCAATATCCTCGCCGTCCTCGGCCTGACGGGTCTCGTCGCACCAGGAGGCGTCCCGGTCGCGGCCCAGGCCTTCGCCTTCGACACCCCGGTCATGATCGTCGTGGCGATTGCCTGCCTCCCGATCTTCTTCACGGGGCACCTCATCGCGCGCTGGGAGGGGGCGCTCTTCCTCTTCTACTACATGGCCTACGCCTCGTTCGTCGTCCTGAAGGCGACGCAGTCGGCCGCCCTCCCGACGCTCCAGCACGCCATGACGCTCTTCGTCCTGCCGCTGACGTTCGTGACGCTCGCCGTCCTCGCGGCACGGGCGCTCCGCAGGCAGAGGACCCCCGCAGGGTGAGCCGGAATCTCGCGGCGCTGTCGCGGGAGATCGAGGCGTGCCGCGCCTGCCCGCGGCTCGTCGCGTGGCGCGAGGAGAGCGCTGCGACGCCGCCCCGCCGTTTCGTCGGCGAGACCTACTGGGCCCGGCCCGTCCCCGGATTCGGGGATCCGGCCGCGCGACTGCTCGTCGTCGGCCTCGCGCCGGCGGCGCACGGCGGGAATCGGACCGGGCGCGTCTTCACGGGCGATTCCTCGGGCGACTTCCTCTTCGCCGCGCTCCACCGTGCCGGTTTCGCGAGCCAGCCGGATTCGGTCCGCCGCGGCGACGGGCTCGCGCTCCGCGACGCGTACGTCCTCGCGCCCGTACGCTGTGCGCCGCCCGACAACAGGCCGACCCCCGAGGAGTTCGACCGCTGCCGCCCGTTCGTCGCCCGCGAGCTCGCGCTCCTGCCCGAGGTCCGCGTCTTCCTCGCCCTCGGCGGACTCGCCTGGGCATCGGCGCTGCGCGTCCTGGGCGAGGCGGGGGCCGCGATGCCGCGGCCCGCACCCGCCTTCGGACACGGCGCCGAGA
>CAZNSS010000435.1:0-3943 GCA_964575465.1 uncultured Holophagales bacterium
GTGACGCCGGTGAGCGTCGCCGGGAAGGTGTCGGCGACCGTGGCGCCGGTGACGGAGAGCGGTCCCACGTTCGACGCGACGATCGTGTAAGTCACCGCGCCTCCCGGCACGACCGTCGTCACCCCGTCCGTCTTCGTGATGACGAGATCGGCGGCAGGGATGGGCGCTGCGACCGCGGATGCGTAGTCGTCCTCCGCCGGATTCCCGTTTCCGGGGGTTGAATCAGGATCGGGAAGGCTCGAGGAGGAAACCTCGGCGACGTTCGTGCCGTACGGTCCCGCGAGGTTGACCGTCGCCTCCACCGCGAGAGTCGGCGTGGCGCCCACGCCCACGGTCCCGACGTTCCAGACGCCCGTACCGGGGTTGTACGTCCCCTGCGAGACGATCGCGCCTACGTACGTGTAGCCCACTGGCAGCAGGTCGGTCACCGTAACCCCGTCCGCAGGGGCAGGCCCGGCGTTCGTCAGCGTCACGGTGAAGCTGATCGCCGATCCGACGAAAGGCGTCGGGTTCGAAACGAGCTTCAGGAGCGACAGGTCAGCCTGGGCCGACACCGTCAGGCTCGCCGTCGCCGGGCTCACGCTCGTCCCGGCGTTCGTGCTCGTGAGGAGCGAGGAGGTATTTGCATAGACCCCCGGCACGCCCGCGGTCACCGTCACCGCGATCGTGCAGGAGCCGTTGGCGGGGATCGAACCGCCGTTCAGTCGGATTCCCGCGTCTCCAATATTGAGAGCCGCGCCGCCCGAGTCGACGACCGTGCCGCCGCACGTGCTCGAGACCGTCGTGCTCGCGAGGGTCATCGCTCCCGGCGACGTCGGGAAGACGTCGGTGAAGGCGGGCGAGGCCAGGGCGGCGGCGACCGCGTTCGGGTTCGTCAGCGTGAAGGTGAGGACGCTGTTCCCGCCGCCGAGGATCGTCACCGGCAGGAAGGCCTTCGCGATCGTCGGCGGGCCGGCAAGGACGGTCAGGTCGACGGAGGGGCTCGGCGAGCCTGGAGTCTGCGTCTGGTTCGTCAGGACTCCGGACGACGCATTCGGGAAGATGCCCGGATTCGGTGCGGTGACGACGACGGTGACCGTGCAGGTCCCGGGCGAGCCCGCCGGGATCGCCAGGCCAGCGAAGGAGAGCGCCGTCTGCCCCGTCACGAATGCGTTCGTCGCGGCGCCCCCGCACGTTCCGGCGGCATTCTGGTTGGCGCTGATCGCCATGCCGGCGAGGGTGTCGGTGAAGGAGGCGCCGGTCATTCCGCCCGGCAGGAGTGTCCCGTTGTTCGGGTTCGAGAGGGTGAACGTGATCGTGCTCGTGCCGCCCGCCGGAATCGACGCGGGCGTGAACGTCTTGATGATCGTCGGCTTCGCGACGGCGCGAAGGGTGTCCGTGGCCGGATCGGGGTTGCTCGAGCCCTCGAGCGTGACGAGGGTGTTCGCGGCGATCGTGTTGACGTACGTCCCCGTCGCGCCGACCGTGACCGGGACCGTCACGGTGCAGGAGCTGGAGGCCGCGAGGTTTCCGTTCCGGACGGTGATGGTCCCTCCGCCCGACGGGGCGTCGACGGTGGCGGCGGGACAGCTCGTCGCTGGGGCGGGCGCCGCGGCGACGGTCACGCCCGCGGGAAGTGTGTCGACGAGGCCGGGGTTTCCGAGCGTTCTCGGAACGGTATTCGTATTGCTGATCCGGATCGTCAGGGTCGACGTGCCGCCGACCTCCACGACGTTCGGCGAGAACGACTTCGCGACGTTGACGTTCCGGAGAATGGTCAGAGTCGCCGAGGGCTGGTTGTCGTTCGTGACGCCCTGCGCGGACGCGAGCGCGCCGACCGGGATGTCGTTGACGTGGTTGCCGTCGACGAACGCCGTGACGTTCACGGAGAGCGTGCACGTGGAGTTCGCGTTGATCGTCGCGCCGGAGATCCCGATCTGGTTGGAGAAGGGGACGGCCGAGATCGTCGCGCCGCTGCAACCCCCGCCGGTGAACGTGGCAGAGGGGACGGAATAGACCTCGACGTTCGCGGGGAGAGTGTCGACGAGGGAGACGTTCGTGAGGCCGATGGCGCCGGCCCGGTTGTTCGCGATCGTGACGCTCGCGACGGAGGGGGCGCCGCCGTTCGAGACGACGGGGGTGAACGCCTTGTTGAGCGTCACGGACGGCGCCGCCTGCAGGGTCAGGTTCGCGTCGGCGTTCGCGTTGTAGGTGAACCCCTCGGCGGTCGAGAGGTTGTTCGCGGCGATCCGGTTTCGGTAGCTCCCCGGGGCTCCGGCCGGGGGCGTCTGGACGTCGACGCGGATCTGACAGGCCGTCGTGCCGGTCCCGAGCGAGCCGCCGGCGAGGACGATCGAAGTCGTCCCCGCGGCGGCGGTCACCGTGCCGCCGCAGTTGTTGGAGACGTTCGGCGTGGCGGCGACGACGAACCCGGCCCCCATCGAGGTCAGGAGGTCGGTCAGGCCCATGCTCGTGAACGCGATGGCGCCGTTGGCGTGGGAGATGTTGATCGTGAGGCGGCTGATCCCGCCCGAGAGGACCGTCGTCGGATTCCACGATTTGGAGACCGCCGCCGCCTGGTTCACCGTGAGGTTGGCCGTCGCCGGGAAGGCGTTGTTCCCCTGATCTGTCACGAGGGCGCCCGCCGCGATCGTGTTCGTCCGCGTGCCGGTCGTCGCGTTCGGGGCGACGGCGACCGGGACGGTGATCGTGCAGTTGCCGCCGGCCGGGATCGTCCCTCCGGACAGGGTGATCGAAGTCGATCCGGACACGGCACCGAGGGCCCCGCCGCACGTCGTCGTGGCGGCCGGAGAGGCGGCGACGGTGAAGCCCGTGCCCATCGACGTCAGGTTGTCGGTGAACGAGGTGATCGCGGCATTGAGGCCGCTGGCATTCGACAGGGTGATCGTGAGCGTCGTCGTCTGGCTCTGAACGACGGCCGAGGGGCTGAAGCTCTTCGCCGCGGAGACGGAGGTCGCGGCCGGGTTCACCGTGAGGGTCGCGCCGGTCGTCGAGAAGGCGACCGTCCCGAACGTGCCGGTCGGGATGTTGTTCACCAGGCTCCCGATCGTCGTCCCCTGGACCGTCGCGGTGATCGTGCAGGAGCCGAAGTTGCTGGTCGTGGCGCTGGTCGCGGCGGGGATGGTGCCGCCGGTGAGCTGCACCTGTGCCGCCGTGAA
Organism: uncultured Holophagales bacterium; assembly: GCA_964575465.1. GTDB lineage: Bacteria > Acidobacteriota > Thermoanaerobaculia > UBA5066 > UBA5066 > UBA5066. The sequence goes on from CAZNSS010000435.1 coordinate 3,159, forward strand.
GGTCGCCGTCCCCCCGCACGTCGTCGAGACCGGGCCGACGACGGTGATGCCCGCCGGCATCGCGTCGACGAGGTCGGCCGGGAAGATCGCCGTGAGGTTGAAGTTGCGGAGCGTCAGCGTCAGGGTCGACGACCCCCCGACCGTGACGGTGGCCGGCGCGAAGGCCTTGACGACGGCGGCGCCCGTCTGGACCGTGACGTTTCCGCTGATGTTCGCGCCCGTCGTGACGCCCTCGGCCGTCGTGACCGTTCCGGTGCCGATCGTGTTCGTCACGGCGCCGTTCCGGGCGACGTTCGCCTCCGAGGCGCGCACCCTCACCTGGACGGTCACGGTGCAGCTCCCGCCGGCCGCGAGGCTCCCGCCGGTGATCCGGAACGAGGTGTCCGCCGGATCGAGCGTCCCGCTCGAGCCGTCCGTGAAGGCGCCGCCGCAGGTGCCGCCGGTCGTCACCGGGGAGCTGATCTCGAGCGGGCCGGGGAGGTTGTCGGTGAAGGAGACGTTCGTCAGCGGAAGCTGGGTGTTCGGGTTGGTCAGCGTGATCGTGACTGTGCTGACGCCGGTCGGGTCGACGTGGAGGACGTTCGGGCTGAAGGCCTTGGTTCCCGTTATGAACAGGAACGGCGAGACGGTCAGCGTCGCGCTCGCGGCCTGGGGGTTCGAGCCCTGGTCGGTCGTCGTCACGCCGCCGGCCGGGATCGTGTTGACGTACGTGCCCGGGATCGTCGAGCGGACCGTCACGACGACGTCGCAGCGGCCCGAGTTGATCCCGTCGCCCGCGGGGATCG
>CAZNSS010000436.1:0-3939 GCA_964575465.1 uncultured Holophagales bacterium
GCGCAACGAGGCCGCTCGCCGCCTCGCCGAGGCGCTCGCCGCGCCCCTCCGGACGTCGCGAGACCCGGTCGTGATCCTCGGCCCCGCGATCGACTTCAACGCCGCTTTCTACCTTCAGGAGGCTGGTCACCCGCCCCGGGTGGTCCGGGCGCCCGGCGAGATCGTGCCGCCGGCCTGGCTGATCACGGCCGCCCCGCCGCCGACGGGCGCGCCGGAAGTGGCACGTGCCACCGGCCGCCGGGGAGTCGTCTACCGCGTCTATCGGGTCGAGAACGTGGACTGAATCCGGGACGCCTCCAGGCTCTCGGCGGCCCCTACGCGAGATCGCTTTCGCGCGAACCGCGGTGAAAGCTCCTCTTCGACTCGCGCGCGAATGCGGCCAGCTCGTCCGCCAGCGGATCGCCCAGGGCGTCCAGCCGATCCAGGGCTTCGGCCAGGGGAAGGCTCGAGCGCAGCAGGAGGCGGTAGGCCTCCTTCAGGGTCCGCAGGTGGGAGGCCGTGAACCCGGCACGTCGCAGGCCGACGACGTTCAGGCCCCGGGCGCGGGCCGGCACGCCGTCGGTGATCACGAACGGGAGACAGTCCTTGATCACCTTCGAGTTGCCGCCGACCATCGCGAGGCGCCCAACGCGGCAGAACTGGTGCACGACCACCCCGCCCGAGAGGAAGGCCCGCTCGTCGATCCGCACGTGCCCGGCGAGGGCGACGTTGTTCGCCAGGATCACGTGGTCGCCGATCACGTCCTCGTGGGCGACGTGGGAGTACGCCATCAGGAAGCAGCCGGAGCCGACGCGCGTGACGCCGCCGGGAGCAGTGGCCCTGTGGATCGTCACTCCCTCCCGGATCCGGTTGTCGTCGCCGATCTCCAGGCGGCTCGGCCCTCCGCCGAAACCGAGGTCCTGGGGCTCGCCGCCGAGGATCGCCCCTTCGTGGACGCGATTGCGGGCGCCCATCGACGTGAATTGCTTGACGACGCTGTAGGCACCCAGCTCGCAGCCGTCGCCGATCCGCGTCCCGGCCTCCACGACCGCGTACGGCCCGACCTCCACTCCGGCTCCGAGCTGCGCCCCGAGGTGCACGAGAGACGTGTCATGCCTGCCCATCAGCCGCGATTCTAGTTTGGGTCGTTTCCTCGACGAGGCCGACGCGAGACGCCCCCCGGAGGGCTCGCGGAAGGGGGGCGCCGGGGCTCCGGACGGAATTGCCCCGGCTCGGAAGGACGTGAGACAGTCGCCAGGTTCGAGGTGCCCGGCGAATGCCCGGAGGGAGACTCGAGGACGGTCGGCCATGATCAGGGGAGTGACGATCGAGCGATGGCGCATTCCGGTGGGGCAGGCCTTCGTCGCGCTCCTGATCGTGCTGGTCCTGTTCTCGAGGAGCCGCTGGAGCGAGAGGGCGCCGGTCGTGGCGATGGCGCTCTTCGCCGCCGGCGTCGTGCTGGTGGCCGTCGGCACCCTGGGGCGAACGTGGTGCTCGATGTACATCGCCGGGTACAAGGGACGGGTGCTCGTGACCGAGGGGCCGTATTCCGTCTGCCGAAACCCGTTGTATTTCTTCAGCATGCTCGGCGGCATCGGGCTGGGGCTCACGGCCCGGAACGTCACCGTTCCGCTGATCTTCCTGGGAGGATTCGGTCTGTACTATTCGCTCGTCATTCGTCGCGAGGAACGGGCGCTGCGGCAGGCGTTCGGCCGGGGATTCGACGAGTACGAGAGGGCGACGCCGCGGTTCCTGCCGAGGTTCTCGCTGCTCAGGGAGCCCCGGGAATACGTGGTCGATCCCCGGGTCTTCCGCGCACACCTCCTGAGCGCGGTGTGGTTCGTCTGGCTGATCGCGCTCGCGGCCGTCGTCGAGGCGCTGCACGACGCCCGCGTGCTTCCCGTCGTTCTGGCGCTCTACTGAGCGGAGGCGACGACGTGAGGCCGACCTTTCTCGTCGACCGCTGGGACGCCTCGCGCGGAGGGCAGGAGGGATACCTCGTCGCGCTGGCCGGAGCTCTCGTCAGGCGCGGCGTACGCCTCCGGGTCCTTTGCCGCGAGGGCGCCGGCGAAAGCCCCGGGATCTCGGTCGAGGAGCTCGTCCCGCCGGGGGGGGGAGCGTCCGGCGAGCGGCGCTTCCTGGCGGCCGCCGCCCTCGGGATCGAGGCCGGGGAAGGCCCCGTCCTCGCGCCGAGGCTCGTCGCGCCCGCGACGCACGTCCAGCTGCACGGCGGCCTCTTCGCCGACGCCCTCGAGGCGGAGCGCGACTCGATGGAGGGGGCGCGGCGCGCCCTTTTCGGTCTGGGAACGGCCTTCAACGCGCGACGCCGGTTTCTCCTGCGCTGCGAGCGGCAGGTCCTCGCTGGCGCGAGCCCGCGAATCATGGTCTGGACGGAGGCCCAGAGGAGCCGCCTCAGGGCCTTCGGCGTCTTGGACGCGGCGATCCGGGTGGCGCCGCCCGGCGTCGACCTCGACCTCTTCTCGCCGGATCCGGACGGTTTTCGCCCGGTCCGGAGCGCGGAGTTTCTCTTCCTCGCCCACAACCCCCGCCTGAAGGGTCTGCGGGCGGCGCTCGAGGCCGTCCGCGTCGCGAGGCGGCACGGTCTCCCCGCTCGCCTGTCCGTCGCTGGGCGGGGACCCCGGCGTGCGTGGCGCCGGCTCGTCGCCCGCCTCGGGATCGCGGACGCCGTCTCCTTCGAGGGCCCGCTCTCGCCGGGGGACGTCGCGCGACGGCTCCGCGCGGCAACGGGCCTCCTTCACCCGACGTTCCTGGACCCCTGCTCGCTCGCCTGCCTCGAAGCGGCAGCCTGCGGGGTCCCGGTGATCACGACCCGGAGGAACGGCGCCGTCGAGAGGCTCGGACCGGCGGGCGCGGCGCTCGTCGTGGACGACCCGAGGGACGTGGAGGGGCTCGCGCGGGCAATGGTAGAGATCGCGAATCCGACCCGGCGCGCCAGGCTCCGGGACGCCGCGCTCGGCCTCAGGTCGTCTCTCGACGCGCGGCGCCACTTCGACGACGTGGCCGACTGGCTCGGCGTCGGCTGACGCGATGGAGTCCGCTCCGGTCGAGCGGACCGGATCACTCCCCTCGACGACGCCGACGTCCCGCGAGGCGAGAATGGGACCCTTGAGGCTCCTCGTCGTCAAGCTCTCGTCCCTCGGGGACGTCGCGCACGCGGTCCCGTCGGTGGCGGCGCTCGCGCTCCGCTTCCCGCGTGCGGAGATCGACTGGCTCGTCGAGCCACCGGCGGCACCGTTCGTCGCCGAGCTGCCCTGGGTCGCGGAGACGGTCGAAGTGGACGTTCGCGGGGCCCTCGCGCGCGGCTGGGCCGACCTCCTCGCCGAGCGCGAGCGGGTCGCCACGCTCCTCGCCGGACGGCGCTACGACCTCGTCGTCGACCTCCAGGGGCTCCTCCGCTCCTCCCTCTGGACCGTCTGGAGCGGGGCGGCCCGTCGCGTCGGCCGTGGCCGCTGGCCGTGGCTGCACCTGTCCGTGCCGATGTACGACCGCCGCCTCACGCCCCACGCGATCGAGAACACGGCACGCGCGGTCGAGGCGCTGGGCGCGTCGGTCGCCGCGGGCCGGGAGGAGGCACGGTGCAGCCTCGCTCCGCTGGCGGCGCGTCTCCGCGAGGAGGGGGCTCGTGAAGCCGGGCGGCTCGGCCTGCCACCGCGGTTCACGGCCGCGTTCCCCATGTCCTCCGGGGAGGCCCGGTCGATTCCGCCGGAGTGGCTCGAGCGCTGGCCCGGTCCGCCGCTCGTCCTCCTCGGAGACGGACGCCTCGCGGGCTTTCGACCCCGCCGGGAGGGGATCCTGAATCGCGCCGGTGCGATGCCTCTCCTCGGGAGCCTGGGGCTCGCCCTCGCGGCCGAACGGGTCGTCACGGCGGACACGGGGCCGGGACACATGGCGGCCCTCCTCGGCGCCGAGGCGTTGTCGATTCTCGGACCGACCGACCCC
>CAZNSS010000437.1:0-3934 GCA_964575465.1 uncultured Holophagales bacterium
CCCCGCCCGGATCCGGAGCCGGCCCCCGTCTCCCGCGTGGCCGCGCGCGCCTCGGCCGATCCCGAGCGTGGCGCCGTCGCCGCCTACCTCGACGCCATCGACCGGATCCAGCCCGCGCAGGTGAGCGGCAGCGCGGAGAACGCCGCGAACGAGCTCGCGACGGCGCTCGCGAAGGGCGACACCTCGGGCCTCGACGCGATGATCCGCGACTCCGAGGCCGCGAAGGCGAAGCTGTCGGCCCTCGTTCCGCCCGCCCCGTGCGCCGGCCACTACCGCGAGAGCCTCGCGAGCCTCGACGACGCGCTCGGGATGCTCCGCTCGCTGAAGGGGGCGATGGAGTCGCCCGACCCGGTCGGCGCTCTCGTCGGAGTCGCCGGCCGCGCCACCGAGCTCCGCTCCCGCGCCGAGGCGCTCCAGCGCGAGGACGCCGCCCTCCGGCAGCGCTACGGCCTGAATCGCTGACGCCGCCCGCGGCGGCGTTGACACGCCGCGAGCCGCCCGCCGAGACTGCCCCGGGAGAATCGAGATGAGTCACGACGCGGCCCCGAGGTACACCGCCCGGGAGGCGCTCGACCGCCTCGCGGAGGGGAATGCCCGCTTCGTCCGCGGCGAGGCGCGCTTCCCGACGATCCAGAAGGAGGTCCTCGCCGCGCTCGCGAAGGGCCAGCAGCCCTACGCGACGATCCTCGGCTGCAGCGACTCCCGCGTCCCGCCCGAGCTCGTCTTCGACGCCGGCTTCGGTGAGCTCTTCATCATCCGGCTGGCCGGGAACGTCCTCTCGCCCGAGGTGGCCGGCACCATGCAGTACGCCGGGACCCACCTGAAGACTCCGCTTTTCGTCGTCCTCGGGCACGAGGGGTGCGGGGCCGTCCACGCCGCGTTGCAGGTGAAGTTCCACGGCGCGCGCGACCGCAGCCGGATCGAGGAGCTCCTGCAGGGCATCCTCCCGGCGCTCGACCGAGTCGACCCGGACCTCCCGTTCGAGGAGCTGATGCGGGAAGCCGTGGAGGCGAACGTCCGCTGGACGATGCGACGGATCCTCGCCACCCCGGAGGCGCAGGCGCGGGAAGCCGAAGGGGTCATGAAGCTCGTCGGCGCCGTCTACGACCTGAAGGAGGGCGCCGTCCGGTTCTTCGAACCCTGAACGCCCGTCCCCGAGGTAGGGACGCACGCACGGGTGCCCGACCCGTACCGGAGGCTCCGTGAAGACGTCGGCCGGCGCCCTCGACGCCGCGTTCGAGAGCGCTTTCGCCGCGGCCGGAGGCGACGCGAAGCCCGTGAGGATCCGGATGATGTGAGGGACGGTTCCGACGCACGCGATCGTCACGCCGCTCGACGTCCCGTTCGTCATCGTCCCGCTCGTGAACGCCGACAACGGCCAGCACTCCTTCGACGAGGACTTCCGGAGGGGGAACTTCGTCAGCGGGTTTCGATCGACACTGGGGCTCCTCCTGTGGGACTTCCGGGACTGAGATCGTCCCGGGAGCGCGCTACCGCGCGAAGAGCGCGAGGTAGCGCATCGTGACGCTCGCGTCGGCGAGGACGAGAAGCGCCGCGAGGAGCGCGCCGAGCCACGGCCTCGCCGCGAGGCGGCGAAACCCGGTCGTCGCCGCCAGGGCGAGGCACGGAAGGATCGGCAGGTAGTAGCGGGCATTGATCCCCCCGACACGCCCCGCCTCCGCGTAGCCCGCGTAGGCCCAGACGAGGTTCAGGAGGAGGGTCAGGGCGAAGGCACCGGCCCCGATCCGGGCGAGCTTCCGGTCCACCCGTTCGTCCCTCACGTCCCCCCGTCCGGGGGCGACGAGACCGACCGCGGCGACCGCCAGGAGCAGCACCGGGCCGGCGAGCGTGACGGGGGGCCCGACCGGGATCCAGACGTGGCCGACGATCGAGAACCACGTGGCGGCGAAGATCCTCGCGATCATCACGCCCCAGCGGAAGAGCGTCATCGGATCCGCCGGGGGGCCCGCGACGAAGGCGGCGCGGACGACGGCCGCGGGATGGATCACGTCGAGCGAGGGGATCGGCGTGCCGTACCGGAGGAGAACCGGGGCGAAGTGGAGCGCGGGGAGGACGAGCCAGGGCAGGGCGGTGAGGGCGAATCGCCTCTTCGCGGCGGAGGATTCGAACCGCCGGGTGACGACGAGCGCGCCCAGGACCGCGAGCGTGACGAGGAGGCTGGCCGTCAGCTTCGAGAGGAGCGCGAGCGAGACGCCGGCCCCGACGAGCGTCGCCGTGAGGGCGTCGGCGCGCCCCGCCAGCCACCTCGCGAGGCCGAGGAGGGCGATCCCTCCCGAGAGGAACCCGAGGACGTCGTTGTTCACGGCCGCTCCGACGAATGCGAGGGGCGGGACCGTCGCGACCGCCGCGGCGTAGACGACGTGCTCGGCGAGCGGCGCCGCTCGCCGCCAGCCGAGGTAGAGGAAGAGCGTCGCGGCGGCCGCGAACAGGGCCGCGGAGGCGCGGCGCAGGCGCCTCGTGAAGGCGTCGAAGGAAGCGCTCCCGTCCCCGCCCCCAAGGCGAACGAGCCCGTCGAGCGCGGCGTAGTAGGGCGACGGATGAGGCAGGTAGCTCGACAGCGGTCCGAAGCGTCCGGCGTCGTCGAGGAGCTTCATCTCTTCGTAGCGCGGAAGGAGCCGGCCCGTTTCCCCGACGTACGCGACGAAGGAGACGTGGGCCCGCTCGTCGGGCGGAACGCCCGCGGGGACCCTCTCCCGGAAGAGCGTCGCCTTGCCGAGCAGCCAGGCGAACGCGAGGACGTAGACGATCGCCACCGACGCGGGACGCCGGGAACGCGCGGCGCCGGCTTCCTCCGCGCCGGACTCGCCCCCGGGATCAGCCGGGGAGGCCGCCGGCCAGCGCCTCCCGAAGGTGAGCCGCCGTCGCGGCGACCGCGTCGAGCAGGTCCGCAGTCGGTCCCGCGAAGGGGTGGACGGCGCCGAAGGTGTGCCCGGCCCCGTCGAGGGTGAGGAGGACGGCGCGCCGGCCGGAGGCTCCGTGGAGCTCCTCGGCCTCGGCGAAGGGAACGGTCTCGTCGCCGCTGCCGTGGACGAGGAGCCACGGGGCACCGACCTGGCGGGCCGCCGCGAGGAGGTCGAGGCGCGCGAGGTTCCCGAGGACGTCGTCGAGGAAGCCTACTCCCATTGGGAGCTTCTGGCCCGTCCGCGCATTGACCACCTCGTAGACGCCCGTCCGACGCCACTCGGCGAGGACTGTCTCGTCGCCGATCCGGTCGAAGTGCGAGACGGCCGACCAGGTGACGAGGGCCTTCGCCTCGGGCCGCTCCGCGGCGCCGAGGAGGGCGATACCGCCTCCGCGGCTGTGCCCGAGCAGGCCGAGGCGCGACGGGTCGAGCGCGGGGTCGAGCTCGCCCGAGACCACCGTGTCGAGGACGGTGTCGAGGTCGTCGCGCTCGAGGGAGAGGGTGTTCCGCCCGAAGGCGTCGAGGTCCTCGATGTCGCCGTCGGCCGCCCGGACACCGTTGCGCGAGAAGTTGAAGTGGACGGCGGCGAGGCCGGCCGCCGCGAGGCGCTCCCCGAGCCAGGGGTGGAAGCCCCAGTCCTTGAACCCCTTGAAGCCGTGACAGACGACGACGACGGGGTGCGGGCCGGGGGCGTCGGGAAGGCGGAGGTCGCCGTGGATCGGCTCGCCGAGGCGGCTCTCGAGGGCGAATCTGCGGTGGATCACGCGCCGATTCTCACGCCACGGGGAGGAAGACACGGAGGTCGATGCCGCCACCGGGCGCCGGGAGGGCGACGGCGCCCCGGACGCCGGGGGTGAGGATGTCGAACGCGACGGGCGGGCCGGCGTCGAACGCGACCTCGGGAACCGGGAGGCGCGAGAGGTTCGTCAGGAGGAGGCCCTGGCGCGGGTGGACGACGTGGCACTCCTCCATCGCGGAGAGCCCCTCGGCCCGGCGGAGGCGCTCGAGGGC
>CAZNSS010000438.1:0-3910 GCA_964575465.1 uncultured Holophagales bacterium
CGGCGCGTGAGGGCCGAGAGGACGTCGAGGACGGGCCGGTACGGGGTCCGGTCCTCCGCGACGGCGCGCCCCTCGACGACGAGCGCCCCTTCCGACTGCGCGAGCGCGCGCCACTCGGCGAGCAGGCGCGACTTGCCCGCCCCCTCGGGCCCGAGGACGACGATCGCCTTCCCCGACCCCTCCGCCGCGTGGCGGAGCGCCTGCGAGAAGCGCCCGAGGAGCTCGACGCGGCCGCAGAACGGGGGCGTCAGCAGCTCGGGGCGCGCGTCCCACGTGGAGCCCCTCACGAGGCCGAAATCCCGCCCGAGGTCGTCGAGGAGCACCCGTGCCGACGGCGTCCGGGCCGCCGGGTCGCGCTCCATGAGCTGCGCGAGGATCCGGTCGAGGCGGCTCGGGATGCCGGGCGTCACGCGCGAGGCGACCGGGACGTCTTCCTCGAGGTGGAAGCGGAGGACGCCGCCCAGGTCGCGTCCGGCGGTCGGGAGGACCCCCGTGAGCGCCTCGTAGAACGTGACGCCGAGGGCGTAGAGGTCGGCCCGCCGGTCGGGCTTGCCGCCGCGCAGGACCTCGGGGGCGAGGTAGGCGGGAGTGCCGCGGATGCCCGCGACCTCCTCGCCGCGCGCGAAGGCGAGGCCGAAGTCGAGGAGGAACGCGCGCTCGCCGAGGACGCGCACGTTCGTCGGCTTCACGTCGCCGTGGACGAGCCCGCGCGAGTGGACGTAGTCGAGGGCGTGGGCGACGTCGGCGAGGGCGGAGAGGTTCTCGAGGAGCGCGTGCGAGCGGGCGAACGTGGCGAGGTCGGGGCCGTCGACCTCGTCGGTGGAGAACCAGGCCCGCCCGTCGGTGGTGACGCCGAAGTCGCGCGCCCTGACGATGGAGGGATGGTCGAGCGAGGCGAGGAGGCGGAACTCCTTGCGGAGCGCCAGCATCTCCTCGCTCGCCGCCGTGGCGGCGAGCTTGAGGACGACCCTTCGCCCCGTCTCCCGGTCGAGCGCGGCGACGACACGCGGCGACGCCCCTTCCGAAAGGGCCGCACGCGCCTCGAAGCGCGGCGGGAGCGCGGCGCCGGCGCGGTTCATGCCGGCGGCGGGGCTCCGAGGATCGGGACCGGGACTCCGAGCGAGAGGAGGCGCGCCACGATGGACTGCCGGAGGTCGGCAAGGCCCGCGCCCGTCACGGCGGAGATCGCGATCTCCCCGGCGGGCGTGACGGCCCCGGGGCGGTCGGTCTTGTTGTAGGCGAGGAGGACCCGGTCGGGCGGGACCCCCAGGTCGGCGAGGACCTCCCCGGCGACCTTCCGCTGGTCCTCGGCGTGGGGCGAGGAGGCGTCGACGACGTGGACGAGGAGGTCGGCCTCCTCGACCTCCTTCAGCGTCGACCGGAAGGAAGCGACGAGGGTGTGCGGCAGCTTGCGCAGGAAGCCGACCGTGTCGGAGACGACGATCGCCCGCCCGCCGACGCCGTGGAGCCGCGCGTGGCGCGCGTCGAGCGTGGCGAAGAGGCGGTCCTCGGCGAACTCCTTCGAGGAGGTGAGGCGGTTGAAGAGCGTCGTCTTGCCGGCGTTCGTGTAGCCGACGAGGGAAACGGTGGCGACGTTGCGGAGGTGCCGGCGGCGGACGCTGCGGCTCGTCTCGATCTTCTCGAGGTCTTCCTTGAGCGTCGCGATCCGCCGGCGGATCTTCCGCTTGTCGAGCTCGAGCTTCTTCTCGCCGCCGCCCGCGCGGAAGGCGCCGCCGCCCCTCTGCTGGGCCATGCCGGTCTGGGCGCCGGTGAGCCGCGGCAGGAGGTACTGGAGGCGGGCGAGCTCGACCTGCGTCATCGCCTCCCGGCTCCGGGCTCGCGAGGCGAAGATGGAGAGGATGACGTTCGGCCGGTCGAGGACCTGCGCCGGGAGCTCCTTCTCGAGGTTGCGGGTCTGCGAGGGGGAGAGCTCGTCGTCGAAGACGACCATGCCGGCTTCCAGCGCCTCGGCCGCCTCGACCAGCTCCTTCAGCTTTCCCTTCCCGACGAACGTCGCCGGGTCGGGGGACTCGCGCTCCTGGAGGGCGCGCGCCACGACGACCCCTCCCGCGGTGTCGACGAGCCTCTCCAGCTCGTCGAGGTGGTCCTCCGCCTCCGCACGGCCGATCGCCCTGCCGAAGACCCCCACGAGGATCGCCTTCCTGGACTTCGGTCCGGCGGGGCTCGCCGCTCGAACGTCCGGACCCTTTTCTCGCACGACCCCGCATGCTACCAAGCAACGGCCCCGGGCGGGTCCGAAAGAGACCCCCGGTCCGGGTATGCTCGCGCCCGGATGAGACGGCGGCTCCGTACCCCGGACCTCCCCGCACTCGGGTCGCACCTCCGCGCCCTCGAGGAGACCTGGCGCGGGCGGCGCCTCGACTCGGACCCGCTCCTCTTCCCGCACTGCTATACGGCCCCCGGAGACCGCGAGGTGGCCGCTTTCCTCGCCTCGTCGCTCGCTTTCGGACGGGTCGCGTCGATCAGGGCCTCTCTCGAGCGGCTCCTGGGGGCCCTCGGGCCGAGCCCCGCCGGGGCGCTCCGGGATCGCGAGGGGGACGTTCCCGGTCTCGACGGCTTCGTCCACAGGTGGGTCGACGCCGGATCCCTCCGGCCGTTCCTGCGCGCCGTCGGCCGCACTCTCCGGACGGAAGGCTCCCTCGGCGCCCTCTTCGCGTCCGGGGACGAGGGGGGAGCCGACTACGTCCGGGCCCTCGACTGCTTCTTCTCGGTGCTCCGCGAGAGGACGGGCGTCCCTGCCTCCGGGATGCCGCGCGGACTCCGCTTTCTCCTTCCCTCGCCCTCCGACGGGAGCGCCTGCAAGAGGGCCCACCTCTTCCTCCGCTGGACGGTGAGGTCGGGCGACGTCGACCTCGGCCTCTGGACGGGGGAACGGCTCGACCCGGCCCGCCTCCTCCTCCCGATGGACACGCACGTCCACCGGATCTCCCGCTACCTCGGGCTGACCTCGCGGCCCACGGCCGACCTCCGCGCGTCGCGCGAGGCGACCGCCTGGCTCGCGCGGATCGACCCGTCGGACCCGGTCCGCTTCGACTGGGCGCTCTCCCGCCTCGGGATCCTCGCCGAGTGCGTCCGCGACCCGCGCCGGTCGCGGTGCGGGGAGTGCGCCGTTCGCCCCGTCTGCCGGGCGGCGAGCCCCTCCGGGCGCCCGCCTGTACCATCCCACGCGACAGGAGCCTCTCCCGCATGACCTTCTCCAGGACCCGGATCGCCCTCCTCGCCCTCGGGGCGATCGTCACCCTCGCTCTCGGCACCCTCTACCGCGGAGCCCTCCTGAAGGGGCCCGCGCGGGTGATCGAGACGCCGAGTGCCCCGACCGCGCCCGCGACGCCCGCCTCCGCGCGGCCCAACGCGGCCGCACAGTCCCCCGGGCCGAGCCCGGTCACGCTGAAGGACGGCTCCACCCGGGACCTCTCGACCCCCTCGGGGAAGCTCCTCGTCGTCCACTTCTGGGCGACCTGGTGCGCCCCGTGCGAGGAGGAGCTGCCCGGGCTCCTCGCCTGGTGGAAGGAGGCGAAGGCCGACCCGCGGATCGAGCTCGTCGCCGTCTCCGTCGACGAGCAGTGGAAGACCGTGGACGGCTTCCTCGCGGCGAGGAAGGCGACGGAGCTCCCGCTCGCGCTCGACCCGAAGAAGAGCGCCTCGTCGGCCTTCGGGACCGAGAAGTTCCCCGAGACCTGGTTCCTCTCCCCGAAGGGGGAGATCCTCCTGCACCAGGTCGGGCCCCTCGACTGGTCCGCGCCCTCCTCGCGCTCGGCCCTGAAGGCGCTGGTCGCACAGGCCTTCGGCACGGCGCCCGGGGCCTGACGGACCGGCGGGAACCTTTTCGGCCCGCCTCCGTTTCTCAGGGCGGGGAGACCGACATGAGGGAGCTCAGGTCCACCGCCAA
>CAZNSS010000439.1:0-3906 GCA_964575465.1 uncultured Holophagales bacterium
AGGCTCCGGAAGGGGGGCTCGACGCCGACGTCGGCGCCGCCGCGGCGGCGACCGCCGGTATCCTCGAGTCGGCGGGGGCCGGGGTCGTCCGCGTCTCGGTGCCGCGCGTCGCGCTCGGCGTCGCGGCGTACTACATCCTCGCGACGGCGGAGGCTTCCTCGAACCTGTCCCGCTACGACGGCGTGAGGTACGGCGCCCGAGCGGAGGGGGACGGCCTCGCCGGCCTCTACCGCACCACGCGGTCGGCGGGCTTCGGGACGGAGGTGAGGCGGCGGATCCTCCTCGGGACGTTCGCCCTCTCGTCCGGCTACCGGGAGGCCTGGTACGAGCGTGCGCAGCGGGTCCGCGCCCTTCTCGCGCGCGACTTCGCCGAGGCCTTCGCCTCGTGTGACGCGATCCTCTGCCCGACGGCGCCCGAGCCGGCGTTCCCGGTCGGCGCGCGGAGCGCCGACCCGCTCGCGATGTACCTCGCCGACGTCTTCACGGTGCCGGCGAGCCTCGCGGGCCTGCCCGCGCTCTCCTTCCCGGCGGGCCTCTCGCGCGCCGGCCTCCCGATCGGCATGCAGCTCGTCGGCCCTTCAGGCTCCGAGCCCCTGCTCCTCGCGCTGGCGCGCGCCGTCGAGCGGCGGACGGAGCCGGGCGCAGCGCCGGGCGCGATCCGTTGACGACGCCGTCCCTGCGGCTGGCGGTTCTCCTCGCGGCTCTCCTCCCGCGGCTCCTCGTCGCGGCGGAGCCGCCGCGCAGGGTGGACGTCTCGGAAGACTTCTCCGTCGTCCTCGACGGCGGCGTCATCCTCGTCGAGGCGCGCCCGCTCGAGGGGGAGGCCCCCGCGGACTTCGCGCGGCGTGTCACGAGGGACGAGGCGGCGGCGGCGAGGCTTCTCGCTCTCCCGGCGCCCCCCACGAGGACGCGGACGACCCTCCTCCCTTACGCGGGCCTTTCGGGTGAGACGCAGTTCGCCGCGGTGAGGGCCCTCTTCCCGTCCGACGCGAGGGCGACCCTCGGCTGGCTTCACGTCGCGGTGGGCACCGAGTCCCTCTCCTCGATCGCGACCTGGTTCACCGGGGACCCGCGCCTCGCGGGGCGCCTCGCGGAGGTGAACGGCCTCGGCGCCGAAGCGACGCGCGGGACGCTCGTGAAGGTCCCGGTCGAGTACCTCCTTCCGCCGTTTCGCGACGCCGAGCCGATCCCCGACGAGGAGCCGCCCCGCCTCGAGTACGGTTCCGACGAGAAGGGGAAGTTCGCGATCTACCGGCTGAAGCGGAAGGAAGCGCTCTACTCCGCCGTCGTCGTCCGGTTCACGGGGCGCCTCCACGCCCAGGACGTCATCGAGCTCGCGCTGAAGATCGCGATCCGGTCGGGGATCGACGACGTCCACGGGATCCCCGTGGGCTTCCCGGTGAAGATCCCGGTCGAGTACCTCTCGGAGGAGTTCCTCCCGCCGGACGACCCCAAGGTCGCCGCGCGCGAGAGGGAGCGGGCCGAGGCGGCTCTCTTCGCCGTCCCGGCAACGGCCCGGGGGCTCGCCGGCGTGCGGGTCGTCATCGACGCCGGCCACGGCGGACGCGACACCGGGACCCTCCACCACGGCGTCTGGGAGTCGACGTACGTCTACGACGTCGCCTCGCGCCTCCGAAAGGTCCTCCTCGAGTCGACGCGCGCCGAGGTCGTCATGACGACGCGCGAGCCGGGGCTCGGCTGGGAGGTCCAGGACCTCGACCGGCTCCCGGACCGCAAAGTGCGGATCCTCCTGACCGATCCGCCGTACCGGCTGGACGACCCCGTGGCAGGCGTGAACCTCCGCTGGTATCTCGCGAACGCGATCCTGAAGAGGCCGGGCCCGGGCGGACGCCCGATCCCGCCGGAGAAGACCGTCTTCCTCTCGCTCCACGCCGACTCGCTCCACCCCTCGGTCCGCGGCGCGATGGCGTACGTCCCCGGCGAGCGCTTCCTCCGCGCGAGCTACGGCCGCGACACGCCCTTCTACAGGACCTTTCGCGAGGTGCGCGACGAGCCTGTCGTGTCGTTCTCCAAGAAGGAGCGGGTCCTCGCCGAGGGGGCCTCGAACGCGCTCGCCGAGAAGATCGTCGGCGCCTTCCGCCGGCGGAAGCTCCCGGTCCACCAGTTCCGTCCCGTGAGGACGCACGTCATCCGCTCGGGACGCGAGTGGGTGCCGGCCGTCCTCCGGTACAACAAGATCCCGAACCGGGTCCTCTTCGAGCTGTCGAACCTCTCCAACGACGAGGACCGCGAGCTGACCCTGACGAGGGAGTTCCGGCAGCGGTCGGCCGAGGCGCTGGCGGACGGGCTCGTCGCCTTCTTCGGCGGGGCCGGCGCCCCGGAGCGGAAGGAGACGGCGCCGCCCGCCGCGGCGGAGGAGGCGAGGGGACCTTCTCCGGCAGCACCCGTGACCTCGCCGGAAGCCGTCGCCGAAGGTGGGGCGCCGCAGGGTGAGATCGCCGGTCCCTGGCCGGAGATCGCGGGGCCGTGGCCGCGTCGGCAGACGCCGCCGCCGACGACGATGACGCCAAGGCCAAAGGCAAAGCCGACGCCAGGGCGGAAGCCGGCGCGCCGCGGCTAGCAGGTCGCCGGCGGCTTTCGTCGCCGGGCGGGCACTCCCCGGAGGACGAGGCGGAGGAGGGCTCCCGGGAGGGCTTCGGGGCGGGCGCGGGAGAGGGCGGGCGCGTCGTCTTCGTCTGCTATATTTCCGGTGCTTTCGCGGCGGAGCGCGGCGCGCCTGCGCCCGGTGCTCTGCCCGTCCGCGGAGGGACTGCAAGACGATGCTTGAGGTTGAAGCGCTCCGCAAGTCGTTCTACGGGACGGTGGCCGTCGACGACGTGTCGTTCCGTGTCGAGAGCGGGGAGATCCTGGGTTTCCTCGGCCCGAACGGGGCCGGGAAGACGACGACGATGCGGATGATCACCGGCTTCCTCGAGCCGGGGTCCGGGAAGGTCACGGTCGACGGGATCGACGCCGCCGCGCGTCCGAGGGAGGCCAGGGCCCGGATCGGCTACCTCCCCGAGACGCTCGCCCTCTACCCCGAGATGCGGGTCCGCGAGTACGTGAAGTACCGCGCGGAGCTCTGCGGCGTCCCGCGCCGCGAGACGAAGGCCCGCGTGGAGGACGCCCTCGCCACCTGCTTCGTCGACGACGTGGCGGGAAAGCCGATCGGGAACCTGTCGAAGGGCTACCGTCAGCGCGTCGGCCTCGCCGCGGCTCTCGTCCACGGGCCGAAGGTCCTCGTTCTCGACGAGCCGACCGTGGGGCTCGACCCGCGCCAGATCGTGAAGGTCCGCGACCTGATCCGGGATCTCCGGAAGGACCACACGATCCTCCTCTCCACCCACATCCTCCCCGAGGTCGAGCTCGTCTGCGACCGGGTCGTCATCATCGATCGCGGGAAGATCGTGGCCACGGGGACCCCGGAGACGCTCCGCCAGCAGCTGACCCAGGCACCCGGCCTGGCGGTGGGCCTGAAGGGGGAGATCCCCGACGCCGACGGGGTCCTGAGGCAGCTTCCCGGCGTCGTCCGCGCGTCGCGCATGGGCGCGGGAGGCGAGACGCGGGTCCTCCTCGAGGCGGACCGGGGCGCCGACCTGCGCGAGGCCGTCTTCCGCGAGTGCATCGCCCGCGGCTGGACGCTCCTCGAGCTCTCGTCCCGCCAGGCGACCCTCGAGGACGTCTTCGTCCGGCTCCTCGCCACGCGCGACGCCGAGGAGAGCGCGAAGACCGAGGAGCTCCCGGCCGCGGTGGAGGAGCAGGAATCCCGCCCGGAGGCCCGGTCGTGAAGGCGCTCCTCGCCGTCCTCAAGCGCGAGTTCCTCTCCTACTTCTTCTCCCCGCTCGCCTACGTCGTCCTGACGGCGTTCCTCTTCATCAACGGCTACGTCTTCTACGCCATCCTCCT
>CAZNSS010000440.1:0-2155 GCA_964575465.1 uncultured Holophagales bacterium
CCTACGAGGCCCCGCGCTCGGCCCCGGCCCCGCGCAGCGAAGCCCCGCCGTCTCGTTCCTACGAGGCCCCGCGCTCGGCCCCGGCCCCGCGCAGCGAAGCCCCGCCGTCTCGTTCCTACGAGGCCCCGCGCTCGGCCCCGGCCCCGCGCAGCGAAGCCCCGCCGTCTCGCTCGTACAGCGCCCCTTCTTCCCCGCCGCCCTCCCGATCGGGCGACGCCCCCCAGCGGAGCGCCTCGCCGCGCGGTTGATCGACAGGCTCTCTCGCGAAGGGGTTCCGCCTCGCGGGGCGCCCCCTTCGGACCCCGCCACTACAATGGGAGGATGTCCGAGAGCCGTGCCGGCCGGCTATTACAGGTTCTCCTCGGCTTCTACTTCCTGGAGGCCGGGCTCTTCCTCGTTCTCGCTCCGTGGAGCCGGCTCTGGACCCGGCGCGTCGTTCTCGAGTCCCCCGCCTCGCTGGAGTGGCTCCTCGCCTCGCCGTCGTTCCGCGGCTTCGTCGCCGGCCTCGGGGTCCTCCACCTCGCCGCCGCGGCGCGGGAGCTCCTCGCACGAAAGGAGACGCCGGCGTGAATCCCGAGGCCGCGCTCCGCACCGCGCTCCTCGAGCTGGCCTGCCCGCACGGCGGGACGGTCCTGGGGCTCGGGATCGACCTCTGCGAGATCGACCGGATCGAGGAGGCGCTCGCCCGGCACGGGAACCGCTTCCTCGAGAGGGTCTGCGTCCCGGGAGAGGTCCGGAGGCCGCTCGAGTCGCGCCGAATCGCCGAGCACGTCGCCGGGCTCTTCGCGGCGAAGGAGGCGGCGATGAAGGCCCTCGGGACGGGAATGCGCGGCGTCGCGTTCCGCGAGATCGCCGTGGCGCGGGAGACGGGGGGACCGCCGCGGCTCGTCCTCCTCGGCCGGGCCCGGGAGCGGGCCGACGCGCTCGGCGTGGCCGCGGCGCACGTCACCATCACGCACGGGCGGCGCGACGCGGCCTCCGTGGTCCTCCTCCTCGGACACCGGTAGACTCGGGCACGTGGAGGATCGAGGGAACCTCCGCGGACGGCGGGTCCTCGTCGTCGATGACGAGCCGTACATCCTGAAGATCCTCGTCTTCAAGCTGCGGACCGCGGGACTCGTCCCCGTCGAAGCGGCGAGCGGGGAGGAAGCCCTGCGCGCGGCCCTCGCCGCCCCCCCTGACGCGGTCCTCCTCGACGTCTCCCTCGCGCCGGGACCGTCCGGCTTCGACGTGCTGCGCCGCCTCAAGGACGACCCGCGAACCGCCGCCGTCCCCGTGATCCTGCTGACGGCCCGGACCCACCCGGACGAGCGGGCGACGGGGCTCCGCCTCGGCGCCGCGCGCTTCCTGACGAAGCCGTTCTCGACGAGTGCGCTCCTCCTGGAGCTGCAAGGGGTCCTCTCTGCCGGGCAGGAGGCGAAATGCGAAGGCCCCCCGCCTCACGGCGGAGGGCCTTCGGGGAACGCGTTCCAGGGTCCCGGGGTCTAGGCCCCGCCGGCCTTTCGGGGCGTGCGGGTCGTGGAGCCGCCCTTCTTCACCGTCTGGCCCTTCGGGGCCTTCGGAGCGGCTTCCTTGGGGGGCTTCGCCTTCGGAGCGGCCTTCTTTTCGGCCTTCTTCTCGGCCTTCGTGCCGCCGGCCTCGGCCGTCTCGTCGGCCTTCCCGGCTTCCTTCTCGCCGCCCTTCCCGGTCACGAGACGCCGCGCCTTGTCGAGGAGCGACTCCTTCTTCTCGGTGACGGCCTTCTCGGCGGCCTTCTTCTCGGCCCGGCGCGTCGCGAAGTCGAAGTCGACGAACTCGATGATCGCATTCTCCGCGGCGTCGCCCTGGCGCTGCCCGAGCTTCAGGATGCGGGTGTAGCCGCCCGGACGCGTGCTGAAGCGGGGGGCGATCTCCTCGAAGAGGCGCTTGGCGGCGTCCTGGCTCACATCCCGGAGGGCGAGGCGGCGCGCGTGGAGACCGCCCCTCTTTCCGAGCGTGACGAGCTTCTCGGCGAGGGGCCGGAGCTCCTTGGCCTTCGACAGGGTCGTCTGGATCCGCTCGTGGAGGAGGAGGGACGTGAGCTGGTTGCGGAAGAGGGCTTTTCTGTGCGCGCTGGTGCGTCCCAGCTTGCGTCCGGCCCGGTTGTGCTGCATCGGTCAGGTCCTCAGCGACCCGC
>CAZNSS010000440.1:2255-3904 GCA_964575465.1 uncultured Holophagales bacterium
CCCAGCTTGCGTCCGGCCCGGTTGTGCTGCATCGGTCAGGTCCTCAGCGACCCGCGCCCGTGGGGGCTTCGAGCTTCATGCCGAAGGCGAGCCCCTTTTCGCGCAGGATCTCCTTGATCTCGTTCAGGCTCTTCCGCCCGAAGTTCTTCGTCTCGAGCATCTCCTTCTCGGTCTTCTGCACGAGCTCCCGAAGCGTCCGGATCCCGGCGTTCTTCAGGCAGTTCGCGCTGCGGACGGAGAGCTCCAGCTCCTCGACGTTCGTGTCGAGGAGGGCGTCGAGCTCGCTCTGGGGGATCTCGGGCCCGGTCGCGGCCGCGCCCTCGTCCGTCTCGAGGTTGACGAAGATGGCGAGGTGCTCGCGGAGGAGGACCGCGGCGAGCCCGGCCGCGTCGCGCGGGGTGATCGTGCCGTTCGTCCAGACCTCGAGGACGAGCTTGTCGTAGTCGGTCGCCTGGCCGACACGCGCGGCCTCGACGTGGTAGTTCACGCGGCGGACGGGCGAGTGGGCCGAGTCGAGCGGGATCGTCCCGATCGGCGCCTCGGCGTCGAAGTTCCGGTCGGCCGGCACGTAGCCGCGCCCCTTGGTGACCGTCGCCTCGAGGCGCAGGCGGCCCCCGTCGGCGAGCGACGCGATCGGCGCCTCCGGCGTGAGGATCTCGACCTGGGCGTCGTCCTCGAACGCGTCGGCGGTCACGACGTCCAGGGCCTCGGCCTTCAGGGGCCGGGGCTTCGCCTTCACGTCGAGGACGAGCGTGCGCGGCCCGTCGTCGTGCATCCGGATGGCGAGGCTCTTGAGGTTCAGGATGACGTCGGTCACGTCCTCGACGACGCCGGGCATCGCCGTGAACTCGTGCTCGACGCCGTCGATCTTGACGCCGGTGATCGCCGCGCCCTCGATCGACGAGAGGAGGACGCGCCGGAGCGCGTTCCCGACCGTCGTCCCCCAGCCACGCTCGAGCGGCTGGGCGGTGTAACGCCCGTAGTTCCCCGACTCCTCGTCCACCTCGAGGCGGTTCGGTCGCTGGAAGCCCTTCCACATCATCGTTCGCTTCTCCTCGGGACGGAGCCCGTCACTTGCTGTAGAGCTCGACGATGAGCTTCTCGTTGACCTGCAGGGAGACGTCCTCGCGGCGCGGGAGCGCCTTGACGGTGCCCTTGAACTCGGACGACGCGAGCTCGAGCCACTCGGGGACGCCGCGTCCCTTGGCCGAGTCGACCGCGGCGACGACGCCCGGGTTCGTGCGGCTCTTCTCCTTGATGGCGACGACCGCGCCCGCCCCGACGACGAAGCTCGGGACGTCGACCTTGCGGCCGTTCACCGTGACGTGGCCGTGCCGGACGAGCTGCCGCGCCTGCTGGCGGGAGGCCGCGAAGCCGAGCCGGTGGACGACGTTGTCGAGCCGGCGCTCGAGGAGGGAGAGGAGGTTCTCGCCCGTGACCCCGCGCATCCGCTCCGCCCTCTCGAACGTCAGGCGGAACTGCCCCTCGAGGAGACCGTAGAACCTCTTCAGCTTCTGCTTCTCGCGAAGCTGGATGCCGTAGCCGAGGATCTTCGAGCGCCGCTTGCCGTGCTGGCCGGGCGGGAAGTTGCGCCGCTCGATGGCGCACTTGTTCGTGAAGCAGCGGTCGCCCTTCAGGAAGAGCTTCAT
>CAZNSS010000441.1:0-3855 GCA_964575465.1 uncultured Holophagales bacterium
CGATCGAGTTCCGCGAGACGGGCGGGACGCCGCCGATCGTCCAGTCGATCCAGGCCGGCCTCGCGTTCGACCTGAAGGCCGCCGTCGGCGTGCCCCGCATCGAGCGCGTCGAGCACGACCTCCTCTCGCGGGCCCTGAAGGAATGGCGCGGCCGCGACGACCTCTTCATCCTCGGGAACCTCGAGACGAAGAGGCTCGCCGTCCTCTCCGTCATCTTCCGCGACCTCCACCACAACCTCGCGGCGACGCTCCTGAACGACCTCTTCGGCATCCAGGTCCGCGCCGGCTGCATGTGCGCGGGGCCCTACGGGCACCTCCTCCTCCACATCGACGAGGCCCACTCGGCCGCCATCCGGCACCGGCTCGACGAGGGACACATCGGCGAGAAGCCCGGCTGGGTTCGGATCAGCCTCTCGCCGACGGTGAGCGAGGAGGAGTTCCAGGTGCTCCTCGAGGCGGTCGACCACGTGGCGAAGAAGGGCAGGACCTACGAGGCGGACTATGCGCTGAGCGACGCCACGGGGGAGTGGGTGCGCAGGGCCCCGATGGCTGCCGGGGCCTGATCGGGGCGGGCGGCGCTACTTTCCCTTCTTCGCCTTCTTCGGCTTCTTCCCTTCCGCCTTCGCGGTCTTCGCGCCCTCGCGCACGACGTCCTCGATCCAGGAGGTCCCCATCATCGTGTGCGGGAGACCGAGCGTCGTGAGGCCGAGGAGCGCGACGCCGCGCACCTGGGCCACCGTCGCCCCGGCCTCGAGGGCGCGACGCGCGTGCGAGTGGACCGCGCCTTCGAGGCGCGACCCCATCGCGAGCGCGAGCTTGACGAGCTCGGCGTCCTTCTCGGGGAAGCCGGCCGCTTCGCGGCTCGCGAGGGCCAGGGCCTCGTACGTCATGCCGCACTCGGGGTACGTCTCGACGAACTTCCGGAACGGACCGGGGGCCTTCTTCATCGGATCCTCCGTCGAGCATTGTAGGAGCGCCGCGGAGCCCCGGGCGGCCAGATCACGAAAGGGACCGTGGCTCCGGCTCCCGCGGTCGCCTACGGCCAGAGCCGCTCGCGCCCGTCGTGCCAGTCGCGGGTGACGTCGAGCCAGAACGCGAGACCGGCGAACCGGCCGAAGGGCGCGTAGAGGCGGGCGACGCGGGCGTCCTTCACGGGGCGGCCCCGGAAGCGGAGCTCGGCCACCTTCTTCCGCGACCACGAGTCGAGGCCGAGGTGCCCGTGGTGACCGAGGAGGCGGAGGAGCGTCTCGGCCGCGTAAGGCCCGAAACCCTTCTCCGCGCGGATCCGCTCCATCACGTCCGCGTCGCTGGGTGACGGGTCCTCCCAGGCGGCGAGGTCGAGCGCGCCCGAGGCGACCCGCGACGCGAAGAGGCGAAGGAACGGCGCGCGGTAGCCGACCTTCAGCTCGTCCCTGAGGCGCCTCTCCGGAAAGGAGGCGAGAAACGCCGGGTCGGGGAAGGCGCCGCCCCGGTCGAAGGCCGCGACCATCCGCGCCACCATCGCCTTCGTCAGCGACCAGGAGCAGTTCGTCGTGCAGAGGACCTTGACCGCGTCCTCGAACAGCGTCGGGGCCCGGAGGATCCGCCCGGCGAGGCGGTCGGCCATCCATCCGAAGCCGTCCCCCCGGCGCGCCGCGCAGAGGGCGTGGAACGGGCCGAGGTCCGTCCCCAGGTCGAGGACCCGGGCGACGACGGGCCGCGAGACCGACGCGGGTGCGGTGGAAGAGACCTCGACTCCGCCGCTCCGGCCGGAGAGGACGACTTTCCGCGGAACGCCACCTTCGAGAAAGGTGAAGGAGAGACGCCCCTTCCCCTCGTCCCAGGCGAACGGCGGGAGGTCGTACCAGCCGTGGCTCCGTGCGACGAGGTCGAGGTCCACGCCCGGGACCGTGAAGCGCGAGGCCGTCAACGCGCTTCGCCCGGGCCGACTCCCGCGGTGAACGCGCCGACTCCCGACGGCGCCGCCCCGCCGCCGTCGCGGTGGACGGTGCAACGCTCCGTCGGCTCCGTCCCGGCGACGAAGAGCTCGTTGATCGACGTGGGGCAGTCCTCCGTGACGAGCATGCCCGTCGTCGGGTCGACGGAGGCCCGGACGGTTCCCTGCACCTCGGGGAACGGCTCCTCGAAGAAGTGTGACGGGAGGCGCCGGGCGAATTCGGCGTAGATCGGGACGGCGGCCGCCGAGCCGGAGAGGTTCAGGCCGCGGTTGTCGTCGAAGCCGACCCAGACGGCGACGAGGAGGCGCGGCGAGAAGCCGATGAACCAGGCGTCGCGCCCGTCGTTCGTCGTCCCGGTCTTCCCCGCGAAGATCCCCTGCGCGCCGCGCCCTCTCGCCGAGGCGCCCGTCCCCCGGTTGACGACCCCCTCGAGGATCGAGTCGAGGACCGCGATCGCGGCCGGGTCGGCCGCGCGCTCGAGGGGCGCGTCCTTCCTCCCGATCCGCCGCCCCTCCGGCCCGACGAGGCCGAGGAGGGCGTTCGGACGGACCCGGATGCCTCCGTTGGCGAAGACGGAGTAGGCCGCCGCGATCTCCATCGGCGAGCACTCGAAGGCGCCGAGGGCGAGCGACGGGTAGGGTTTCATCGGCGAGGCGATCCCGGCCTTGCGCGCCGCGTCGATGACGTCGGGGAGAAGGGTCTTCCCGTTCCCCGTCTCCCACACGGCGAGGCGCACGGTGGGGATGTTCCTCGACTGCTCGAGCGCCTGCCGGACGGTGACCGGTCCGAGGAACTGCCCGTCGTAGTTCCTCGGCGACCAGGTCTCCTCCTCGGTCTTGCCGAAGACGAGGGCGATCGGCGAGTCCTGGAGGATCGTCACCGGCGTCACGGGCGGGACGAGATCGCGCCGCTGGAACGCGGCGAGGTAGACGAACGGCTTGAAGAGCGAGCCCGGCTGCCGCTTCGCCTGGACGACGCGGTTGAACTGGCTCACCTGGTAGTCCCGGCCCCCGACGAGGGCGCGCACGGAGCCGGTGTGCGGGTCGAGCGCGATGAGGGCGGCCTGGAGCGGCTCCTCGCCCTCCTTGGTCCGGAGACGCTTGAAGCGCTGCTCGAGCTCCTCGAGCCCCTTCAGGACGGCCGCCTGCGCCGCCGCCTGCATGTCGGGGTCGAGCGTCGTGTAGAGCGAGAGCCCCGCGCCCGAGAGGTCGCTGCGCGACTCCTTCACCTGCGTCAGGACGAAGTCGACGAAGTGGGGCGCCTCGATTCCGGTCACCGGCTTCGCCACCCGGGTGAGCGGCGCGGCGAGGGCCGCGTCGTGGGCCGCCTGGTCGATCTTCCCCTCGTCGAGCATTCCCTTCAGGACGAGGGCTCGCCGCGCCCGCGCCCGCTCGGCGTTTCGGAACGGGGAGAAGCGCCCCGGCGAGGAGATGAGCCCCGCGAGCATCGCCGCCTCGGGGAGGTCGAGCTGCGAGACCGGCTTGCCGAAGTAGTACCGCGCCGCCTCCTCGACACCCGTGACGGAGACGGCCCCGCGCTGGCCGAGGTAGATCTCGTTCAGGTAGGCCTCGAGGATCTCCTGCTTGCCGTATTTCGCGTCGAGGATGACGGCGAGGAGCGCCTCGACGGCCTTCCGCCGGAGCGTCCGCTCGGGGGTGAGGAAGAGGTTCTTGACGAGCTGCTGCGTCAGCGTGCTCGTCCCCCGGACCGCCCGGCCCCGGAACATCCCCTGGAGAACGGCGCCGACGAGCCTCTTCGGGGCGAGCCCGGCGTGCGTGAAGAAGTCCCGGTCTTCCGTCGTCAGGATCGCGTCGACGACGACCTTCGGAACGCGCTCGAGCCTCACGAGCGTCCGGTCTTCCATCTTCTGGTCGAAGACGGAGCCGACGACCTCCGGCTCGAAGACGACGTACGGGAG
>CAZNSS010000442.1:0-3855 GCA_964575465.1 uncultured Holophagales bacterium
GGCCCCGTCCGAGGTCGCGGCCTCCCGAAGGCCGTTCCCGTCGTCGGCCAGAAGCACGGCCCCGGCCGGGGCGCCGACGGCGTCGCGGGCGGCCGCGAGGAGCGCCTTGGCGAGACCCTCCTCGCTCCTCTCCGCGGCGAACTTCCGCGCCGCGGAGAGGAGAAGCGCGAGGCTCCGTTCCGTATTTCGGGAGGCCGGCGCCGCGGCGTCTCCGGCGAAGACGGCCTGCGAGAGCGGGAGGCGGATCGTGGAGAGGACCACCGCCTCCGGGTACTCCGGGGTGGACGCTCCGGCTTCCGGGCCCTCGGGCCGGTAGACGAGGACGCTCGACCCGAGCTCGATCCGGTCTCCTGGCGCGAGGAGGTGATCCGCCGTGGAGAGGCCGTTCACCCTCAGGCCGTTGAGGCTGCCGAGGTCGCGAAGCCGCCATCCCTCCGGAGTCTCGGCGAGGACCGCGTGCCGCCGGGAGAGGGTGGCGTCGGGGAGGCAGACCCCGCACGCGGAGTCGCGGCCCAGCACGACTTCTCCCGCCTCGAGGGCGACCTGGACACCGCGGGACGGTCCCGCGACGATCACGAGCCGGGGAGGCATTCTTACCCTCTATGGTTCCGCAATCCGACATGTTAGTCCGGGCGTCACGCCATGGCACGGTTTTCCGTCGCGTCGATCGGAGGGCCGGACCTCGCGAAGGAGGCGTCGAGGGACTGCGCCCGGCACGGCGGGGCGATTCGGGCCTGGCGTCGTGGCGACTCTCGGGGGGCCCGTGTAACCTCCCGTCACTTCCTTCAGAAGGAGGCCCTCGCGCATGAAGAAGTACCTCGGCCTTTCGGCCCTCGCCCTCCTCGCGCTCGTCCTATGCGCCCCGCCCGCCGCGGCCGACGGCTTCGGCATGGACCTCGGCGTCCACGGCGGCGCGGTGGGGACGGACGGTGGCAACGGGAGCACGTTCCTCGGCGGGGCTCAGGCCCGCGTCCACCTCTTCTGGCTCCTCGGGGCCGAGGCCCGGGCGTCGTACTACACCGACACGGTCGACCTCGGGACCGTCGGCAGCGTCGACGTCGAGAACATCCCGTTCCAGGTCTCCGCGATGCTCTACCCGATCAAGCTCCCGAAGTTCGGGCTCTATCTCCTCGGGGGGGGCACCTACAGCAACCTCAAGGTGACGGGCACGAGCGTCATCACCGGCGAGGTGACCGAGAAGAAGTGGTCCGCCCACGCCGGCGCCGGGCTCGACATCAAGCTGAGCAACTCGATCATCCTGAACGGCGACGTCCGCTACGTCTTCCTGAATGCGGACACGGTCGACGAGGCCCTCGCAGCCGCCGCGGCCGACTACACCGGCGACTTCTGGGCGGCGACGATCGGCCTGAACTTCAAGCTCTTCTGAGCGGGGATTCGGCGGCGCCGGGCGGAAGGCCCCGCGCCGGCGCTCCCTCGTGGTCCTGCTAGCATCTCTCGACCATGCCCGTCTCCGGCTTCCTGGCGCTTCTCGACGACATCGCGACCGTCCTCGACGACGTCGCGATCCTGACGAAGGTCGCCGCGAAGAAGACCGCGGCCGTCGCGGACGACGTCGCCGTCCTCTCGAAGGTCGCCGCGCAGAAGACGACGGGTGTCCTCGGAGACGACCTCGCGCTCAACGCCGAGCAGGTGACCGGGGTCCGGGCGGAGAGGGAGCTGCCGGTCGTCTGGGGCGTCTTCAAGGGATCCCTCGTCAACAAGCTGATCCTCGTCCCCGCCGCGCTCGCCATCAGCGCCGTCGCGCCGTGGGCGGTGACGCCGCTGCTCATGGTCGGCGGGCTGTACCTCTGCTTCGAGGGATTCGAGAAGGTCGCGCACAAGCTGCTGCACAGGAAGGGAGAGGACGAGGCCCACCACGTCGAGCGGACCGCGTCGCTCCTCCGCGCGGACGTCGATCTCGCGCAGGTCGAGAAGGAGAAGATCAAGGGGGCGGTCCGAACCGATTTCGTCCTCTCGGCCGAGATCGTCACGATCTCGCTCGGCACGGTCGCCGGGGCCCCCTTCGTGACGCGCCTCTCCGTCCTCTCCGCCATCGCCCTCCTGATGACGGTCGGCGTCTACGGTCTCGTCGCGGGCATCGTGAAGCTCGACGACCTGGGCCTCCACCTCGGCCGGGGCGAAGGGGCGGGCGGCCCTGCCCGGCTAAGGCGGGCCCTCGGCGCCGGGATCCTGAGGGCCGCGCCGCTCCTGATGCGGCTCCTTTCGGTCGCCGGCACCGTGGCGATGTTCCTCGTCGGCGGCGGGATCCTGGTGCACGGCCTCCCGCCCCTGCACCACCTCTCGCAGCGGCTCGCGGCCACGGGAGGCCTCGTGGCCACGCTGGGCCCGACCCTCGTCGGAGCGCTTGCCGGCGTCGTCGCCGGTGGGATCGCGGTCGCCGTCGCGAGCCTTGCGACCCGACTTTTCCGAAAGAAGGGCTGACGGCAGGAGAGAGGCGGCGCCCTCCCGTCACCGCTCGAGGGCCCAGGCCTGGAGGTCGCGGAAGAGGAGGGCGGTGCCTGCGGCGACGAAGAGCGACTGCTCCTCGGGCGAGGTGGCGCAGGAGAGCACGATCCGCCCCGGGAGGAGTCGTTCGACGGCGGCAACGACCGTCTTCTCCTTCCAGAAGAAGGTCCCGGTGATCATCGGCGCCCTCAGGCCGAGGACGGACGGGATCGTCTCGTTCGTCACCGTGGCCTTGTACGTCACCTCGCCACGGGCGAGCCCGCCGCGTCCGTAGAACTCCGGGTTGATCGGGTTCGAGGGTCGTCCGACGTAGAGACGAAGCCGCCAGGGCTCGACCTCGGGCGCGTCGAAGAACTCGCAGAGAATCGTGTTCGGACGCGGATAGCGCATTCCCACTCCCATGCCCCCGCCGAAGCTGTCCGAACCGCCCTCCCACTCGCACCGCACCGAGATTCCCGGCGCTTCGGGGTTCTCCTCGCGGACCAGGCGGAACTCGAAGGCCCGCTCGATGTGCTCCGAGCCGGCCCCGAACGTCGTCCCGAAACCCGAGAGCCCGACCCCGTTCCCGATGGCCGTGGTCAGGCCGGACCTGAGGTCCTTCATCGCCCACGGCGTCAGCGGCGGGAGCTTCTTCCCGGTCCACGCCCCCTGGAGCTCGAGGACCCGGACCTCTCCCTGCAGGTCCGGCGGCAGCGGGATGCGCACCCGCGCCTTCGACTTTTTCGCCGGGGCCGCGACGCAGGGGAGCGGACTCGCGGTCTCCGGGCCCGGCAGCGCCCCGACCGGCGATCCGGGTGGCGTCGTCGCGACGGCCCTCTCGGACGGCGCCGCGTCGGGGGCTGCCGGTGTCTCCGGCGCAGCCGCCGGAGGCGGAGGTACGGCCGTCGGAGAGACGTCCTGGCCCCGGGCGAACGCGGCCAGGAGAAGCGTCAGGCCGGCGACCGCCGACCGGGACATGGAGTTCCTGTTGGCCACGGCCCACCTCCCCGTCCTGCGCCGAGACGAGCGGGACTGGATGATCCGGTGACCTCCGGATCATAGGCGCTTCGCCCCGGACAGGGCCGACGCATCCACGCCGGAGGTCGAGGCGCCGCGATCCCTGACGTCCCCCGGAACCCGGATTCGTGGCGGTCGGGCTACCATTGCGGCCGTGACGAGAGGTGTTCGCTGCGAAACGCGGATGAACGCCGCCACCGTCAGCGTCGTCATTCCCGCCCACCGCGCCGACGATGGCTTCCGGGCCTGTCTCGCCTCCGTGACCGCCTGCCGGCCCGGGGCGGGCGAGGTGATCGTCGTGGTCGACGGCGAGGCGCCGGGCTGCACGGCCCTCGCCATCGGGGCGGGAGCGCGGGTGCTCGCCACCGCCGGGGGCGAGGGACCCGCGGTCGC
>CAZNSS010000443.1:0-3833 GCA_964575465.1 uncultured Holophagales bacterium
GACCCGGTATTTCTGATTGTCGTCAGGCGGTATTTCTAATTGACGCCGGACACACGACCCCGACGACCTCACGTCGGAAGCCGGGGTCCTGGAGGGGCTCCGCGAGAGCGGGTTCGACGTGATCCCGTTCGACGATCCCGTCGCGTTCCGGTTCGCCTACGAAACGAGGTACCGGGAGCGCTGGGACCAGGGCGAGGAGACGCCGCTCGTCGTCGTGCTCCGGATCCGGGAGGGGAACGAGTCGGCCGTTCCCTTCGACCTCCTCTCTCGCGCGCGGCGGCATGGCCGCGTCCTCCGCTTCGGTCTGCCGGAGCTCTTTCCGCAGCTCGCCCCGTCGGTGGTCGAGGCGCTTGACCGCGGCGCGTACGAGCCTCTCTGGGGCGCCGTGCAGGACCAGGAGCCGGCAGAGCTCGGCGAGAACGCCACGAAGGATTTCGTCCTCCGGCACGTCTTCGAGCTCGTTCCGGAGCTGGTCCGGTCACCCGCGGCCCTCCTGGCGATGCTGCTGCGGCGCCATTTCGAGGGGACCCCTCTTCCCCGGGTGCTCGAGGTGCGCCTGGTGGAGAAGCTCCAGGCCACAGGGCGCTTCGCGGACTGGCCGCTCGAGTCGATCGTGCCCGAGCGGGCGCGGTTCTTCCGCTTCTTCGAGGAACGCTGGACGCTCTTCGTGAAGCGGAAGGCCTCGGCCGACGGCGGCGAGCTGGCAGAGCTGGCGGGAGCTGACTGGCCGCAGGTTCCGGGGCCGATGGACCTTCCCTTCGACCACTCCGACGTGCGCGTCTGGATCGACAACCTCTTCGTCGAGGGGCTCCTCGAGCCCGTGTCGGGCGTTCCGGCCGAGCGATTCGCCGGAACGTGGATGGCCGCGGGAGTCGCCGGCACGGCCAGCTCCGGCCTCGAGGTACGCCTCGAGAAGCTCGGGGCGAGACTCGAGGAGGAGCTACCCGGGGCCGAGGCCGACCCGCAAGAATGGTTGGCCCTCGCGCGGCTCTGGGCCGAGCTGCTCGAGATTCACTGGAGGATTCCTTCCGGAGCCGACCCGAAGATCGCGGCACTCCGGGACCGGATAGAAGGCTCCTTCCAGCCCTGGCTCCGGCGCTGGTATTCCTCCCTGGCGAACCTCCCCTTCTGGCCCGCGCCAACGATGGTCCACCACGTGCCCCACTGGCTCGCGCACGCGGCCGCGAAATCCGGAGACCCGCGACGGCGCCAGGCCCTCCTGGTCTTCGACGGGCTGTCGCTCGGGCAGTGGGCGATCCTGCGGGAGGGCCTGCGGGACCTCCCGGCCTCGACGCGCATCGACGAGGGGGGCGCCTTCGCCTGGATTCCGACCCTGACGTCGATCTCCCGGCAGTCGATCTTCTTCGGAGGGTCGCCCTTCTACTTCGCGTCGAGCCTCGGCACCACCGCGAAGGACGAGAGCCACTGGCGACGGTTTTGGGAGGACCGCGGCCTGTCCCGCGCGGAGGTGGAGTTCCTCCTGCAGAAACAGCAGGAGCCGGACGCCGCGCTCTTCGAGCGGGTTCTTGCGGCCGCGGGCCGGCCCGGCGTTCGCAAGCTCGCCGTCGTCGTCTCTCTCGTCGACGCGATGCTCCACGGAAGCGTGACCGGTTCCCGCGGAATCGCGGCGCAGCTCCGGGACTGGGTCCCCACGGGCTCGTTCCGTTCGCTGCTGACGGGCCTTCTCACGAAGGGCTACAGCCTCGTCCTCACCTCGGACCACGGGAACGTCGAGGCGGAGGGGATTGGCAAGCCGAACGTTGGCGTCGTCGCCGACGAGAGAGGAGAGAGGGTCCTGCTCCTTCCCGACGAGACGATCCGTTCGCAGTCCCGGCAGATAGTCCCGGAGAGCGAGGCCTGGCCTCCGTGGGGCCTGCCCCCGAATGCTCTTCCACTCCTCGCTCCCGGAGGCCGGGCCTTCCTTGCCCCCGGGGCGAGGGCCGTCGTCCACGGGGGCTCTTCCCTGGAGGAGGTGATCGTGCCCTTCGTTCAGATCGAGGCCGCGGAGTGAAACGGGACGCGATCGGCTTCGACCGGGATCTCGAGCTCGAATGGCTCGAGGCCACGGCTGCGCGCGTGGCGGAGGGTCTGCCACCGGCGCAGGTGCGCGAGTTCCTCTGGAAGCTCCTCGAAGGAAAGGTCGCCGGCGACGCCCCACGAAGCGGTCGGGGAAAGACCGCGACCGTCCTCCTTCACATCTGGAGCGACGTGCCCAACGAGATCGGGCCCTTGCGCGACGACTGCCTCCAGGCGCTCACGCGGCTCTCGGGGGCCGACCAGCTCGTCGCCCACTGGACGATGGCGATGGCAACCTACCCGTTCTTCGTGGAGGTCGCGAGCGCGGTGGGACGGTTGCTGGCGCTCCAAGAGGCCGTCGCGCTGAACCAAGTCACGCGCCGCATCGCGGAGAAGTGGGGCGAGCGGTCGACCGCGGTCCGCGCCTGTCGGAGAGTCGTCCGATCGATCGTGCGCTGGGGGGCGTTGAGGGACACCCGGAAGCACGGGGTCTACGAAAGGCGGAAGCCGGCGGTTCCCGTCGAACCCGGGGACCTTCGGCTACTGGCGGAAGGACTCCTGCGGGGCCAGGGGCTGGAAGCCCTCGCGCTCGATCAGCTGGGCGCCTCTCCCGCGCTCTTCCCGTTCGAGCTTTCCGCCACCCGCCACCTGACCTTCGCCTCCGGGCGGCTCGGGTACTCGAGGGAGGGGGTCGACCGGGAGCTGGTCGTCCTGGCTTCGCCGCGTCGGACGGCGGATGCCCGCTGAGCCGGCGGCGGGGCTCTCCAGAGGCTCCGTCCGATCAAGAAGCGTGGGCCGAGGCGAGACCGAGCTTCATCGAATCGTCCGTTGGTACTTCCGGAACGTCTACGGTCGCCACGAAGGCCCAGGGATCCTGCCGTTCTACTGCGACGCGCAGCGGATCGGCCACTTCGCGGTGAAGCCAGAACGCCTGGCGGCCGGAGAGGAGGGGGCGCTCTTTCGCCTCTTCGTGACGCTCGCGATGTACCAGGCCCGTCGGGATGTCGTGATCATGAGACAGCAGGCGGGGCTGGGACGCGAGGCCGTCGCCCTGCTGACATCACCGACGACGATTGGACGAAGGGCTCGGGCGAACCCCTGTCCCGTTCTCCGCTCCGTCGAGCGCTTCGAGACAAGGTGTTCGGTGAAGAAGGAAGAGGGCGTCGTCACGTGTGCCGAGCGGCCGCGGCAGACTTGCCACATCAAGGAGGCCGCAGGCACTCTCAACCGCATGGCCGACCTGGGCAAGCTCCCGACGTCCGTGTGGCTCAGGCTTCGCCGCGACGGTGGCTTCCGCCGGCAGCTTCTGGCGATCTGTAAGGAAGAAGCGGACCCGAGGCTTCGGGCAGGGCTGCTCGTCGACAGACTCGCGGGGATCTGGCGCGTTGGCCGGAAGCTCGCGACGATGTTCGTGAGTGCGCTGTCCGTTCCGGCACTCGCTCCGGGCCTGACGCCGTGGTTTCCGGCCGTCGATGGGAACGAGCTCGTCGTCGTCGACACGAACGTCGAGCGGGGCCTCGACGCGCTGCTGGGTGCTAAGGCCCCGAGGGGCTATCAGGCGACTGTCGGCTGGTTCCAGCAGGCGGCCGTCGCCATCGACCTTCGCGAGCTGGCTTCGGGAGTGTCGGCGTACTCCCCGCGCCTCGCCCAGCAGGCGGTCTACGCGTTCTGCTCGCGCTCGAACAGGGTGGCGCGAGAAGACGAGTGCGCCCTTCGTCGCGACGCCTGCGAGGAGTGTGTCCCGTCGGTGTGTCCGCTCCAGCGTTAGCGTACGTTCGTTTCCTCCTCCACCCACCCCGGCTCCTCCTCCCCCGGCC
>CAZNSS010000444.1:0-3821 GCA_964575465.1 uncultured Holophagales bacterium
CCCTCCGCCGCGGGCGGGCCCGCGCCGAGTCGCGCTACACCGAGTTCGAGGGGCGCCTGGGGCGCGCTCCCCGCGCTCTCCTGTTCGAAGGGCGTGTCGTCACGCCGAGCCGCCTCGAACGTCTCGCCTCCTGCGCCTATCGCGCCTTCCTCGTCGAGGCCCTCGGCCTCTCCGCGCCGGAGGAGGCCCCCGGAGAGCTGGTCCTCGACCGCCGGACCGTCGGCGAGCTCGCGCACGCGGCGCTCGACGCCATGACCAAGGAGGCCATCCGGAAGGGGCAGCCCCTCGCCGACGTGATTCGCACCGGCGCCGACGCCGAGGCGCAGCACAGGCTCCACGGGTTCCTGGCGGACTGGGAGATCGACCTCGCGCCCGTCCTCGCCGAGGCCGCCGCCTCCCGTCTCGCCGCCCTCCTTCGCGCCGTCGCGGAGCTCGAATCGGGGCGCCCGGATCCTCTCCCCGTCGCCGGGGCCGAGGTCGGATTCGGCCCCTCCTCGGGCCTCCCGGCCGTCGCCGGCGAAGGCGACGCGACCGTCACCCTCGCGGGACGGATCGACCGTCTCGACCGCGACGGAGAGGTCGCCCGCGTCGTCGACTACAAGTTCGCGAACCCGAAACCGTTCGGCAGGACGAACAGGAAGGGCTGGCGGATCGTCGGGGGCGAGAAGGTGCAGCTCGCGGCCTACGCCCTCGCGGCCCGCGCTCTCGGCGCCACGGAGGTGTCGTCGGAGTACCTCTTCGTGACCGACGGGAAGAAGGGGGGCGAGCCCGAGACCGCCTCCGTCGCCTTCGACGCCGCCGGGACCGACGAGGCCGTCGCCTCGTTCCACCGCGCCGTCGCCCTCCTCGACGCCGCGATCCGGAGCGGTGACCTCCTGCCGAGGACCGCCTCGCTCGCCGCCGGCACGAATGTCTGCTCCTTCTGCGACGTCGCTTCCGTCTGCGGGCCCGGCCACCGCCGCGTCTACGACGCCAAGCGCGAGGTGGAAAAGGGGGCACGACCCGGTCATCCCCTCTTCGCCCTGGAGGAGATCCCGTGAAGCCCCTCGTCGACGCCTCGGCCCGGGCGGCGGCCGTCTCCGAGGTCGAGCGTTCGCTCCTCGTCGAGGCCTCGGCCGGGACCGGCAAGACGCGGACCCTGATCGAGCGGATCGTCCAGCTGGTCGTCGAAGCCGAGCGCCCGCTCTCCTCCGTCGCGGCGATGACCTTCACCGAGAAGGCCGCAGGCGAGATGAAGGAACGACTCCGGCGGCGGCTCGACGAGGTGGCCCGCACCGCGGAGGATCCTGCGCACCGCTCGCGGGCCGCCGCGGCGCGCCGGGACCTCGACTCGGCCGAGGTCTCGACGATCCACTCCTTCTGCTCGCGCCTCCTCCGCGAGCGACCCGTCGAAGCCCGCGTCGACCCCGATTTCGTCACGCCCGAGGAAGGCGTCGCCCTCGAGCTCTTCGAAGAGGTCTTCGCCGAGTGGCTCGACGAGGCGGCCCGCGCGGGAGGTGCCGTCACCGACGCGCTCCGGCGCGGCCTCTCTCCCGAGGCGCTCCGCGAGCTGGCCGCGACGATCCAGCGGGAGCGGACGCTCATCCTGTCGTGCACCGTCCCCGACGACCCGCTCCGGTACGTGAGGAGCGAGCTGGGCCTGCTCCTCGCCGCCGGCGAGAAGGTCGTCGACGACGTGCCGCCCGACCGCCGCACCGACCCGAAGGTCCTCTTCATCCGCTCGGCGATCGACGAGATTCGCGGCCTCCTCCCGCTCGGCCTCGAGGAGATGGCGGCCACGACGCTGGTCACGGGGATCCGCTTCAACGTCGGGAAGCGCGACGTGTGGTCTGGCGACGCGAAGGAACGCGCCGTCGGGTTCCAGAAGGAGTGGAAGGCGCTTCCGGCGCGGCTCGCCGCTCTCCCCGACGAGAGGCTCCTCGCCCGGCTCGTCGGCGAGGTCCGCGACGGATTCCTCCCGAGGCTCGCGGAGGAGAAGCAGAAGCGCGGCCTCCTCGACTTCGACGACCTGCTGCTCGCGGCGCGCGACCTGCTCCGCCGCTCCCGCGCCGCGCGCGAGCACTTCCAGGCGCGCTACCCGCACCTCGTCGTCGACGAGTTCCAGGACACCGACCCCGTCCAGGCCGAGGTCGTCCTGCGCCTCGCCGCACCCGAGGGGGAGCAGGACCCGTTCGAGTGGGAGGAGCTTTCGCCGGCCGGAGGGGCCCTCTTCCTCGTCGGCGACCCGAAGCAGTCCATCTACCGCTTCCGGCGGGCCGACGTCGAGACCTACCGCCGGGTTGCCGGGAGCCTCGGTGCCGGGGCGCGCCTTTCGCTCGTCACGAACTTCCGATCGGCGCCCCGGATCGTCTCGTTCGTCAACGCGCTCTTCGAGCGCGCCTTCGACGGCGCCCCGGACGAGCCCTGGGAGGTGACGCACGCCCCCCTCGTCCCGGGCCCCGCGACCGCCGCCGACCCCGACGCCGGCGAGGTCATCTTCCTCGCGGCGGCTCCGGTGACGGACGCGCGCGGCGACGACGCCGGGACCGAGGAGACGGAGGAGGAGGACGAAGACGCGGCCGCCGATGCGCACGCGACGATCCAGGAGGCGCGCGCCGTAGCGAACCTCCTGAGGTCACGCTTCTCCGGGATCGGGTACAGGGGCGTCGCCGTGCTCCTCGGCTCGAACGACGCGATCGACACCTTCCAGGACGTGTTCCGCGACGCGGGGATCCCGGCCGTCCTCGACGGCGGGGTCAGCTTCTACCGGCGCGAGGAGACGGCGGCCGTCGTCGCCGCTCTCCGCTCCGTCGACGACCCGTCCGACGGGATCTCGACCGTCGCCGCCCTCAAGTCCTTCCTCTTCGGTCTCACCGACGTCGAGCTCCTCGACGCCGCCGAGGCCGGCATCCGGTTCGACGACCCCGCGACGGCCCCTGCCTCCGGCCCCGTCGGCGAGGCGCTCGCCCACCTCTCCTCCCTTCGATCTCGGCGGCACGCACGCCCCGTCGCCGAGACGCTCCTCGAGCTCCTCTCCGCCCGCAGGGCCTTCGCGGCCGTCGAGAACGGCGCCGTCGTGAACCCGCTCCAGGCCTCGGCGAACCTCGAGCGGCTCCTCGTCCTCGCGCGCGAGCTCGACGCGGAGGGCCTCCCCTTCGGCGAGGCGGTCGCGCGCCTCTCACTCCGGCTCGAGGAGAGGACGGCCGAGCCCCGCGCGTTCGAGGAGGACGAGGACGCCGTCCGCCTGCTGACGCTCCACAAGTCGAAGGGCCTCGAGTTCGACACCGTCGTCGTCGCGAGCCTCGGCTTCCGCGACCGCGAGAGGGCCGGCACGAACCAGAAGCTCCTCTACGACCGCGCCGGGGGGACGCTCGCCTTCCGCGTCCCCTTCGGCGGGATCACGCTCGGGACGCCGGGCCTGAGGCTCGTCGAGGGGGCGGACGCCCTTCGCCGGCGCGCCGAGGAGAAGCGTCTCCTCTACGTCGCCCTCACCCGCCCGAGGAAGACGCTCGTCCTCTCCTGGTTCCGAAGGCGCCAGCGGAAGAAGGACGGCGACGTTTCGGACCGCATCGGGAAGAGCCTCCTCGAGCCGATCGCCTTCGCCGAGGCGCTGCCGCCGGAGATCGCGCACCTCGTCGAGGTCGTCGAGCCCGACATCTCCGTTCCTCCCTCCCCGGCTCCGATGCCGGACTCGGCCGGCGACGTCGATCTCGAGGCGGAGATGGGCTCCGCCGAGGCCCGCCTCGGCCGCGCCCGCGCCACCGCCTCGCGCCCCCTCCGGCGGTCCGGCGAAAAGGACGGTGCCTGGGCGCCATCGGCGCGGACCGCGACCGGGGCCGCCT
>CAZNSS010000445.1:0-3814 GCA_964575465.1 uncultured Holophagales bacterium
GGCGTCGGTCCTCGCCGCCGCGTCGGGCGCCCCCGAGGCGTTCGTCCTCGGCCGGCCTGCGGCCGTCGTCCTCTCCCTCACGCACAGCCACGGCGTCGCGGTGGCGGCCCTCGGCCCGGCCGGCGCACGGGTCGGCGTCGACCTCGAGCGAATCGAGGAGCGGGCGCCCTCCTTCGCGGGCGACTGGTTCACGGAAGCCGAGCAGGAGTTCGTCGTCGCGACCGGGGCGTCGGCGCTCGCGGCGACCCTCGTCTGGAGCGCGAAGGAGTCGGTGATGAAGGCGATCCGCGAGGGCCTCCGGATCCCGGCGAAGGAGGTCGAGGTGACTCCGGAGCGCGGCCCGGCCGACGGCGCCTGGCGCCCGTTCGAGGCGCGCGGCCCGGGAGGCGACGGATGGGGAGGCTGGTGGCGGGCGGAGGGGGGCTTCGTCCTCTCGGCCGCCGCGGACCCGCCGTCGGGCCCGCCGGAGCGGATCGGGTAGACTCCCGGCGCGATGGGAATCTTCGGCTCGAAGACGCCGTCCCGCCCGGACGGCGAGCGGCCCCCCCACCCCCACGAGACCCCGAAGCCGGCCGCCGCACCGGCCCCGGCCGCGCACAAGTCCCCGGCAGAGGTGAAAACAGCCGTGATCGGACCCAACATCCGCATCCAGGGAGAGCTCTCGGGCGACGAGGACCTCGTCGTCGAGGGGCGCGTCGAGGGGAAGATCTCCGTCTCCAAGGGCCTCCGCATCGGCCCGCAGGCGCAGGTGAACGCCGAGGTGAAGGCGCACCACGTCACGATCGCCGGCCGGATCGTCGGCAACGTGACCGCCACGGAACGGGTCGAGATCCTCCCGTCGGGCATCCTCGAGGGGAACATCCGCGCCCCGAAGATCGCCATCGCGGAGGGCGCGCAGTTCAAGGGGAGCGTCGACATGGGCGGAAAGCCCGCGCCCGATGCCCCCGCCCCGGGCGCCGACAGGAAGGACCCGAAGGACCACAACAGCAAGGGCTGACCGCGGCCCGCCCGGCGCCGTCCGCTCGCCGTTCCGGGGCCGGCGTGGTCAAATGCCCGCCTCGTGCCCGACGGACCGGCCTCGAAGCTCCTGCTTCGTCACGATCCCCCTGCCCGCAAGCCCCGCGGGCTGTTCATGCCGTACGACTTCGCCAGGGTCGGCTTCTTCCTCTTCGGCCTCCCGCGGAACGGCTTCGGCTCGATCGACGTCTCCAAGGAGTGCAACCTCCGCTGCTCGCACTGCTACTTCTTCGAGGGGGGAGACGGGGCCGCGCCCGCCTACGCGGCGAGGCCCGAGCTCTCCGTCGACGAGTGGATCGCGAAGCTCGAGGACCTCACGCGGAACAGCTCGCGCCTTTCGTTCCCGTTCTTCCAGTGCACCTGGGTGGGGGGCGAGCCGCTCATCCGCAGGGAGCTGATCGAGCGCGGCCGGAAGTACTTCCGCTTCAACACCGTCGTCACGAACGGCACGATCCCGCTCCCCGACTGGCCGGACGTGAGCTGGTGCATCTCCATCGACGGCGACGAGGAGACGCACGAGCGGATCCGGCGCCGGAAGGGGATCTACCGGCGGGCCATGCAGAACGTCTCCGAGCGGCCCGGCCTGAGCGTCACCGTCGCCTACTGCATCACGCGCGCGAACGTCGACTGCCTCGAGCAGGCGGTCATCGACTGGTCCCGCGCGGGCGCGAGGGACATGACGTTCGACTTCTACACGCCGATCGGCGACATGTGCGACGGGAACGACGAGCTCTTCCTGCCGCTCGCGGAACGGGACGCCGTCCTCGACAAGCTGCTCGCGCTGAAGGCGATCTACGGGGAATTCTTCGTCCTCCCCGAGCGCGCCTTCCGCCTGATGAAGTCGGACGTCTGCCGCAAGGTCACGGACAACTGCCTCTTCTCCAGGAAGGCCTTCGCCTTCGGCCCCGACGGCGTGCAGAAGGAGAAATGCATGATGGGACCGAAGGCGGACTGCGACCGGTGCGGCTGCGTCGTGCCGTTCTACCTGGCGTCGCTGACCGACCGGCGTCGCATCCTGGAGGATCTGCGGGACGAGCTCGCCCACGCCGCGCGGCGGGTCGCGAGGGGGCTGTTCACGGCGGTGCCGGGCTGAGCCGGGACCCGATCACGTTGCTTCCGCAGCCCCCGCCGGCATGGGACCCTCCTCCTTTCGGGAGTGGAGCTCCGTTTTCGGGACGGCGACCTCGGGTCCAGCGACCGTGACAGGGCCCGCGCGCTCGCGGACCGGCCGGCCATGCCACGCCGGTCGATACGCCGGGAACGTCGCGACGAGGAGAGCCGGAAGGAGGAGCAGGACAGGCGTCCGTCCGGTGGCAGGCCGATCCGTCGCCGGTGTTTCCAATCCCTGCCGGGAGCGTCGGAACTCGCCGAGCGGTGCCACCCTGCTCCTCGAGCGGCACGCCGAGGCGCTTCCGGGAGGGTGAGGGCATCGTGCGACCGCTATGATCGCCCGATGGCCATCCGGAAGCGAACCCTCTCGAGCGGGCGTTCGGGGATCCCGCTTCTTCTCGCCGCCCTTCTCGCCGGCGCGCGCGACGGAAACGGGGCCGTGATCTCGCGGCCCGTCGAGCCCGTCGTCGTCGCAGGGAGCCGGGACGGAGCGGTCGGTGCGCCCCTCTTCGCGAGGCTCAAGGATCCCGATGGGCTCGCGGTCGACGCGGCGGGACGGCTCTTCGTCGCCGATCGCGACACCAGCACCATCCACGTCTTCGAGCTCCCGGCCGGAAGGGCCCTGGCGCTCACCGGGCCGGGGCCGCTCCGCCCCGCCCCCGTCGCCTCCATTCCGCCCGGAGGACCGGTCGGAAGCCCCCAGCACGTCGCGGTCGATCCTATGGGCGGCCTCGTCTTCGCGCAGGACGAGGGCCGCGTCGTCCGCCGTTACGACTTCGCGACGGGGTCGATCACCCCCGTCGGCGGGACGTACGGGGAGACGGAGTTCGCCGGCGACGGAGGCCCCGCGACGAAGGCCTCGCTCCGGGTCCAGGGGCTGGCCTGCGACCGCGAAGGGAACGTCTACGTGTCGGGCACGAACCGGATCCGGCGGGTCTCGTGGCAGACGGGCAGGATCGAGACCGTGGCCGGCACGGGGAAGTTCGGCTTCTTCGGCGACGGCGGGCCGGCCATCTCGGCCGATCTCGCCCGGCCGTCCGCGATCGCCGTCGATCGGCACGGGACCATCTTCTTCTCCGACGGTTCGAACAACCGGATCCGCTCCGTCGACCGGAAAGGGATCATCCGGACCGTCGCCGGCAACGGACGCAGCGGGCCGCCGGAAGACGGCGACGCGCTTCGGGGCGCCGCGGGGCCCGTCGTCGCCCTCGCCGTCGACCCGGACGGCGACGTCGTCTTCGTCACCGAGTTCGGGTTCGTGAGGCGCCTTCTCGTCGCGCTCGGCGTGATGGAGACCTTCGCGCAGGACCTGCGCTGGCCAGAGATGCCGTACCCGCGCGAGGTCACGGGCGTTGCCGCGACGGCCGACGGGTCGATCCTCTTCGTCGTGCCGCGGTCGAGGCAGGTCCTCTCCATTCCCGGCGAGCGGATCCCGAAGGGGGCAGCGCCGGCGGGAAGGGCCCGACCGTGAGGCGGAGCCTCGCCGCCGGGCTCCTGCTCGCCGCCCTCGCCGGTCGAGGCTCCGCCGAGACCGTCGTCACCGTCGCGGGCGGCGGCAACGGCGACGGCGGGCCGGCCACGAGCGCCGAGATCGGATCGATCGGCGACCTCCTGCTCGATTCGAGAGGCAATGTCTTCCTGGTCGACCAGATCCACTCGAGCATCCGCCGGATCGACGCGGCCAGCC
>CAZNSS010000446.1:0-3812 GCA_964575465.1 uncultured Holophagales bacterium
TAGGTCGCCGACGCCGGTGACCGTCGCGGCGGCGAGGCGCTGCCCCTCTCCCGCGAAGCTGCGCGGGCGGACGACGGCGACGTCCGCGTGGAACGGGGGGAGCCCACGGCCGCCGTGGACGGTCGCGTCGCGGAGGACGAGGTCGACGAGGCGACCCCTCGCGTTGAAGGGGAGCGTGTCGTAGACGGGAGCGGCGAGAGTCTCCTCGCCGCGGGCGAGCGCGTGGAGGGCCGAGAGGAGCGCGACGAAGTTGAGCTTCACGAGGCGCTCCGCCTCGTCGGGGCCGTCCCAGCCCCCGGTCTCGAGCAGGACCGTCGGCGTCCCCCACCGCGACATCGAGTCGCCGAAGGCCCGCGCCGTGTAGCTCATGTCGTAGCGCGCGACGCGCCCCGCGCCAAAGGGCTCGACGGCCCTCGCCATCACCGCGCCGAGCCCCTTCTTGCGCGCCACGGCCGGGCCGTCGGGCTCGCGCTCCGCTCCGGGGACGGCGAGGACGGACAAGGCGGACTGCGGGCCCGCCGGACCCGCCGTCACGAGGGCCCCCTGGTTGTGGAGGTTGAAGCCCGCGGTCGGGGTGAAGCGGTCACGAACGGACTTGAGGAACCTTCCCTCGGGCGTCTGGAGCTCTCCGGCGTCGCGGTTGATGTCGATTCCCTGGGCGTTCCGGCGGTCGTTCCGGACGGCACCGTCGGGGTTCAGCATCGGGAGAACGAGGAGGGTGAGGCGCGAGAGGAGCTGCTCCGTCGCCGGCTCGCCGCGGGTCGCGACGAGGTGGGAGAGGAGGTCGGCGAGGGCGCAGGTCGCCGTCGGCTCGTCCCCGTGCATCTGGGACCAGAGGAGGACTTTCTCGGGGCCCCACCCGGCCGAAAGGACGGTGATCGGTCGCCCCTCTGCAGAGCTCCCCCGCTCGACGACCTCGAGGAGGCCCCCGCTCCTGGCGACGAGCTTCGCGAGGTCCGCGCCGAGCGCCTTCGGGGCGTAGGAGCCCGAGGGGGGCGAGACACGGGCCTGGCCCCACGCGGCGGCGAGCGCCTCCGGCGAAGGCGCCGGGACGGCGGCGACGGAGAGGGCGGCGGCGAGGAGGAGGGCGGCCGGCATTCCCGAACGGTACCAGCGAATCGCGCCGGGGGCCTCGATCCGCCTTGACAGTTCCGCCTCAAGTGGCAAGCTGCCCTCGCCCGTGACGGAAGGGAAGATCGCCATCGCCTGCCGCACCGCGGGGCCCGTCGAGGTGGTCTCGCTCGCGGGGACCCTCGACGCCTGGTCGGAGCCCGAGGTGCGCGCGTCGCTCAGGAGCGTCCTCGACGCGGGGAAGCGCCACCTCGTCCTCGACCTCTCGGCTCTGAAGCGCATCGACTCGTCGGGCCTGTCGGCGCTCCTTTCCGTCCTCAAGGCGGCCCGGGCCGCGGGAGGGGACATCGTCCTCCTCCGCCCTTCGGCCGCGGTCGTCTCGGTCCTTCGCCTCACCCGACTCGACCAGATCCTCGAGGCGTTCGAAGACGAAGGCCCGGCGCTCGCGCGGCTCGGCACCTGAGGCCCGATCCCGGCTTACGGAGGAACGATGAACCTGACGATCGAGCCCCAGGAGTCCTTCATCCTGGCCCGGATCGAGGACGCCCGCCTCGACGCGCTCTCCGCGCCCGACTTCAAGGCCCGGATGGCGGGGGCCCTCACCGGCGCCACGCCGAAGGTCGTCCTCGACCTCTCCCCGGTCGCCTTCATCGACAGCGCCGGGCTCGCCTCGATCCTTTCGCTCGTCAAGGGGCTCCCCGAGGGAGGCGAGCTCCGGATCGCCGGCGCGCGCGACGCCGTCCGCGCCGTCTTCCGCCTGACCCGGCTCGACAAGGTCCTCCCGCTCCACGACGACCTGGAGGCCGCCGCCGCCGCGATGGAGGCGAGGTGAGCACGGTCGTCACCCCGTCGCTCTCGGCGCCGGCAGAGGCGCTG
This sequence comes from uncultured Holophagales bacterium, assembly GCA_964575465.1. Classification (GTDB taxonomy): domain Bacteria; phylum Acidobacteriota; class Thermoanaerobaculia; order UBA5066; family UBA5066; genus UBA5066. The sequence goes on from CAZNSS010000446.1 coordinate 1,948, forward strand.
AAGACCTCCATCCGGTGGCACGTCGAGCACTCGCTCGGGAAGGCCTGGGCGGAAGTCACGAACGGCGACCTCTTCCAGGCGCTCGGACTCTCCGTCAGGGACCGGGCCTGGGAGCACCTCCTCGCGACGGAAAAACGGTACCGCGAGGCGGGGGCCCGGAGGGTCTACTACCTTTCGATGGAGTTCCTCATCGGGCGCTCCCTCGTCGACTCCCTCCACAACCTCGGCCTCTACGACGCCGCCCGCGAGGCGCTCGAGGCGATCGGACAGGACCTGGACGACGTGCGCAACGAGGAGGTCGACGCGGGCCTGGGCAACGGCGGCCTCGGCCGCCTCGCCGCCTGCTTCCTCGACTCGCTCGCGACGCTCCACCTGCCCGGGTTCGGCTACGGCCTCTTCTACCAGTACGGCCTCTTCCGCCAGGAGATCGACAACGGCTACCAGAAGGAGCGCCCCGACCGCTGGCTCCACGCCGCGATGCCCTGGACGGTCGAGCGCCCGGAGGAGGCGGTCCTCGTCCCGGTCTACGGCCGCATCGTCGACACCGTCGACCGCAAGAGCCAGTACAACCCGATGTGGATGGACTGGAAGATCCTCGTCGGCGTCCCCCACGAGATGCCGGTCGTCGGGTACGGCGGGGAGACGGTCAACGCGCTCCGGCTCTACTCGGCCCGGGCCTCGGACGACTTCGACATGGAGTTCTTCAACTCCGGCGACTACGTCCAGGCCGTCCAGGAGTCGATCGGGTCGGAGACGATCTCGAAGGTCCTCTACCCCTCGGACAAGGTCCAGAAGGGGAAGGAGCTCCGGCTCCTGCAGGAGTACTTCTTCGTCGCCTGCGCCCTCCGCGACATCCTCCGGCGCTTCCTCCGCGAGGGGCACGCGATCGAGCGCTTCTCCGACAAGATCGCGATCCAGCTCAACGACACGCACCCGGCGCTCGCGGTGGCCGAGCTCATGCGGCTCTTCGTCGACGAGCACGACGTCGCGTGGGAGCGGGCGTGGGAGATGACGGTCGCCACGCTCGGCTACACGAACCACACCCTGCTCCCGGAGGCGCTCGAGAAGTGGCCGCTGCCGCTCGTGGAGACCGTTCTCCCGCGGCACCTCCAGATCATCTACGAGATCAACCGGCGCTTCCTCGACGAGGTCGCCCACCGCGCCCCCGGCGACCAGGCGGTCCTCGCGCGCGTCTCGATGATCGAGGAGGGGGAGCCGAAGCAGGTGAGGATGGCGCAGCTCGCCGCGGCCGGGAGCCACTCCATCAACGGCGTCGCGGCGCTCCACTCGCGCCTCATCACCGAGAACCTCTTCCCCGACCTCTACCGCCTCCACCCGGAGCGGTTCAACAACAAGACGAACGGCGTCACGCCGCGCCGGTGGCTCCTGAAGTCGAACCCCGGCCTCGCCGCCCTCCTCACCGAGGCCGCCGGTCCCGGCTGGGTCACCGACTACGGCCTCCTCCGCGAGCCGCTCGACCGCCTCGCCGGGGACGCCGCGTTCCGCGAGCGCTTCCGCGACGTGAAGCGCGAGAACAAGGTGCGCCTCGCCCGCGTCGTCGCCGACCTGACGCGCGTCCGGGTCGACCCCGACTCGCTCTTCGACATCCAGATCAAGCGGATCCACCTCTACAAGCGGCAGCTCCTGAACGCCCTCCACGTCGTCCACCTCTACTTCCGGATCGTGGAGGACGGCGTGGTGCCGAAGGCTCCGCGGACGTTCGTCTTCGCGGGGAAGGCCGCGCCCGGCTACTGGGTCGCCAAGCAGGTCATCAAGCTGATCCACTCCATCGGGGAACGGATCAACCGCGACACGCGGGTCAAGGGCCTCCTGAAGTGCGTCTTCCTCCCCGACTACCGCGTCTC
>CAZNSS010000447.1:0-3811 GCA_964575465.1 uncultured Holophagales bacterium
CCCGCCGCCCCCGCTCGCCTCGCGCGACGCGAAAATCCTCGACGCCGCCCTCGCGGCTCTGCGCCGGGGCGACGCGGCGGGCGCGGAGAAGGCGCTCGCCGCCCGCAAGCGGAAGTCGAAGGGGGAGCCCGGGCCGCTGAAGCTCGTGGAGGCCTATGCCGCGATCGCGAAGGGTGAGCGCGACGGGCCGAGGGCGCTCCTGGCCGCGCTGACGGCGGACTCCCCGACGTGGATCGCCGCCGTGGAGGCGGAAGCCGACCTCGCCCTCGCCGAGGGACGGGCCCCCGACGCCCTCGAGCGCTACCGCACCCTCCACCGCCTCACGCCGTCGGACCGGCGCTCGGCGGCTCGCATCGAGCGGCTTCGGACCGAGGTCGCCGCGGCGAAGCGCGTGGAGGCGGAGGCGGCACTGGCCTCCGGGGACCTCGACGCCGTCCGGCGGGCAGCCCACTCCCTGATCCAGCTGGAGCCCGAGTCGCCGGCGGGCTATCTCTTCCTGTCGCGTGCGGCGTCGGCGGGGAAGAAGAACGAGGACGCCTGGGCGTGGGCGCAGGAAGCGCGCCGAAAGGCCCCGGGCGACCCGGCCGTGTCGGCGTTCGCCGCGGAGGCCGCCTCGCGGGCGGGGCGCTGGGCCGACGCCGCCGTGCTGTACGAGGGGCTCGCGGCGACCGACCCCTCGTTCGTGCCGAAGGCTGAGGAAGCCCGGGCCGAGTTCCGGGTGCAGAACCTCCCCGAGGCGGCGCGCCATGCGGCGAACTCGCCCCGCCTGACCCGCGCGCAGCTCGCTTCGCTCCTCTGGTGGACTGTACCCGAGTTCCGGGACGCTCTCGTACCGCCGGGCGCCGAGATCGCGGTCGACGTCGTCGACCGGCCCGACCGCGGGACCCTCGTGAGGGCCATCGGGCTCGGGTTCCTCGCCGTTTCGGCGGAGACGCACCGGGTCGGGGCGGAGTCGGCGGTCGGGAGGGACGAGATGGCGGCCGCCCTCCGCAGGGTCGCCGTCCTCACCGGGCGCGGGCGGACGCCCAAGGGGTGTCTCGCCCCGGAGGCCCCCACGGCCGCGGCCCTCACCACTTGCGGGATACTCAGCGATACGCCGCCCCGAAACGTGACCGGCCGGGATGCCCTTCGGGCTCTCGAGAAAGCCGCACGCCTCGGGCGCGAGGGAGGCACGAGATGAACGTCCCGGATCTCTTCTCGAAGGTGCCCCTGTTCGAGGGGCTGACGCCGGCCGACCGGAGCGCGCTCTCGCGGGCCGCCACGGTCCGGAGCTACCGGCGGGGAGAGAGGATCGTCACGCAGGGCCAGTCCGGCGACTCCTTCTTCGTCCTCGTCAAGGGACGAGTCGCCGTCTCGATCCTCTCTCCCGAGGGGAGGGAGGTCGTCCTCTCGACCCTCTCGGCCGGGGACTACTTCGGCGAGATGGCGCTTCTCGACGACGCCCCCCGCTCGGCGACCGTCACGGCGGCCGAGCGATCGGAGCTCGCCGTCCTGACCCGGGATGCGTTCTTCGACCTCCTCAAGGGGAACTTCGTCCTCATCCGCGCCCTCCTGGCGACGTTCTCGAGGCGGCTTCGTCACGCGAACGCCACGATCGAGGGCCTCGCGTCGCTCGACGTGAAGGGGCGGCTCGCCCGCTACTTCCGTGACCTCGCCGACGAGAGGGGCCGGAAGGCCGGGGGAGGCTGGACGGTGGTCGTCCGCCCCTCGCAGCGCGAGATCGCCGACACGATCGGCTCCAGCCGCGAGACGGTCTCGCGGACGATGACGCAGCTCGCCCGCGAGAACCTCATCGTCCCGAAGGGGAAGGCGATCTACGTCCGGTTCGAGGGAGAGGCCGCTTCCGGCTGACCCGCGATGGAGCTCCGTCCCTGGACCCTCCCGAACCTGCTCACGTTCGCCCGCCTCGTCGCGCTGCCGTTCCTCGTCAACGCGATCCTGGACGGCGAACACATGCAGGCCTTCGCGATCTTCTTCGCGATGGCCGTGAGCGACTTCGTGGACGGGTACCTCGCCCGGCACTTCGGCATGGCCTCGCCCCTCGGGGCGCTCCTCGACCCGATCGCGGACAAGCTCTTCCTCGTGTCGACCTTCATCGTCTTCGCGATGAAGTCGACGCCGTCGAACATCCACATACCGCTCTGGCTCGTCCTCTTCACCGTCGGGCGCGACGTCGTCATCGTCGCCGTCGCGCTCGTGATGGCGCTCAGTCTCGGCATCAAGTCGTTCCCCCCGACCTTCCTCGGCAAGGCGAATACGTTCGCCGAGATCTCGACCGTCGTGGCGATCCTGATGAACAACATCGGCCGGATGCCGGCGTGGGTCGCGGACGTCTGCTTCACGGTGACGCTGCTCCTCACGATCGGCTCCGGCGTCCACTACGTCTTCCGGGCTTCCGCGGGCATCGCGAAGGCCTCCCAACCCGTCCCGGGGGCGGGCGCCGGCGGGGAGGAGACGACCCCGCCACCTGCGCCTCCAGCGTGATTTCCCCGCCCGCGGACCCGGAGGATTCGCGCCTGGAGCCTTGACGGCGTGCGGCGAAACGGGTACAAATCGCGTCCCACGCCTCGAGCGGGCGTAGCTCAGTTGGTAGAGCGCCAGCTTCCCAAGCTGGATGTCGCGAGTTCAACCCTCGTCGCCCGCTCCATTTCGCTTCCTCCGGGCTCGACGACACGTGCGAACGAGATTGCCGCTCCGCATCGGACGAACCTAAGATCTCAGCCTGGCCGCCATCGTCGGAGGAGGAGTCAAGGTGATCCTGATTCGTTTCCGTGCCCTCGGCGCTTTCTGCCTGGCCGTCGTCACGAGTGCCTCGTGCCTGCCCGCGACCGCCGCAACGTTCTTCTCGACCGCCTCGCGGGACGTTGCCCAGGCCCTCCCGGCTCCCGCCCCGCTGCCTGCCGGAACGCCCTGCAACGGGATCTCCAACTCGTCCGGGAATCCGAGCATCGGGAGCTTCGCCGGAAGCTCAGGAATCCTCGTCCAGCGGTTCGTTCCCCCGGCGTCCCCTTTCCTCCCGACCGCGGTCTGCATCGCCGGGTACGCCGACCAGGTTGCCGGGGTCGGCGCGGCCGGCTATGACGTGGTGATCTTCTCCGACCTGAATGGCCTGCCGGGGACGCTCCTCGGGACGATTCCAGCGGTCCCGGCGGCCCCCGGGGCCTTTCCGGGATCGTGGATGACGACCAGCGTCTCCGGACTCGTCCCCCTGGTGAACGGCCCGTTCTGGGCAGGGCCGCGAATCACGACCGACGTGCATTTCGGCCTGGATTTCGACGCGACCGCCGCCCCTGGCCTCCAGGTGGTCCTGCCGCCCGACGCCACCGACGGATCGGCGGGCTACGCCTTCACGGGAGGCATCGCCGAGATCCAGGTCGTGGGGCTCTCCGGCGCGGATGCCGCGATCCCGGCGCTCTCCGGGCTCGGCCTCGCGGCCCTGGCCGCGGCTCTGGCGACGGGCGGGTTCCTCGCGATCAGGAGGGCGTAGGGGGGAACCGGTCGCTCCCCGCCTCGAGGGACGTGGGGAGCGGCGGGCGAACGCTGAACGGCCGCTCAACCCAAAGCTCTGAGCGGCGGAGCGTTAGCGCGCTGCGGTGCGCCATTTCTTAGACCTGTTCTCGATTTGTGTCTCGGCCCCGAGACGGTTACAGTGCCGCGGTTTCGCAGTGGCTCCCACCCCTCCATTCCGCTAGCCCCAGACGCTTCCGAGGATCCGCCAGGGTCCTCTTCGTTTGTCCGGCGGGTCCCGCGGGGGAGCCCGGGCCGCCGGGGGAAAGAGAGAACCGATGAAGACCTCCGGCCTCGATCCTGA
>CAZNSS010000448.1:0-2278 GCA_964575465.1 uncultured Holophagales bacterium
CGTCTCGCGTTCGTGCGGCGCGACGGCGGCGCGAGCGAGCTCTGGGTGGCCCGACGCGACGGGAGCGCCCCCCGGCGCATCGCGCGCTCGGAGGCCGCCCACTGGGCCTGGCCGGTCTTCACGGCCGACGGCGCGAGCCTCCTCTTCTACGGCGTCGCCCACGGCGGCCCCCAGGTCGGGTCGGCTCTCCTCTTCTTCGTCCGGCTCGCCGAGGGAACGCCGCTGCCGTTCGGCCCCGACGTCCGCCTCGACCCGGGAGCCCGCCCGGCCGTCACCGAGGACGGGAGCATCCTCGTGCGGACCTGCGGGACGAGGAACGCGCTCCTGGTGGAGAGAGAAGGGCGCGAGGTGGTGCCGCTGCCGTTCGGGGCCGGGCTCTCGCTCCTCGCCGCCTCACCCGGGGGAGAGACGATCGCGGCCCGCCCCGAAGGCGGGCCGCTCGTCCTCTGGAGAAGGGTCGCCGGACCTACCTGACGCCGAGGAGCTCGACCTCGAAGAGGAGGGTCGCTCCGGGCGGGATGACGTTTCCGGCGCCCCGGTCGCCGTAGCCGAGCTGGGGAGGGATGAGAAGGGTCCGCTTGCCGCCGACCTTCATCGACGCGACCCCCTCGTCCCACCCCTTGATGACGCGACCGCGCCCGATCGGGAACTCGAAGGGCTTGCCGCGGTCGACCGAGCTGTCGAACTTCGTCCCCCTGGCCTCGTTCACCCAGAGCCAGCCGGTGTAGTGCATGACGCAGGTCTGGCCCGCCGCGGGGGAGGCGCCGGTCCCGACGACGAGGTCCTCGTAGGAAAGCCCGCTCTCGGTCTTCACCATCTTCGACTCCTTCTTCGCGGCTTCGGCCGCGGCCCTGGGGGCCTCGGGCTCCCCGGCCTTCTTCTGCGCGAGCGCCGCGGGCGCGGCGAGCGCGAGGGCGCAGACGATCGCGATCGTCCTCTTCATCGTCGTCCTCCTGTCGGTGTCTTTCGTCACGGGAGCGGGGAGTCTAGCCCGGCGCGCCCGGGACGGAAGCGATCGTCCGCTCGAGCTGCTCGACGTCCTCGCGGCTCCCGATGTAGAGCGGCGTCCGCTGGTGGTTCTCGCCGGGGAAGATGGAGACGATCCGCTTCCGCCCGTCGATCGCCATCCCGCCCGCCGCCTCGACGACGGCCGCGAGCGGCGCCGCCTCGTACATGAGCCGGAGCTTGCCGTCGGGGGCCCCCTCGACCTCGGGGTAGAGGAAGACGCCGCCGCGGAGGAGGATCCGGTGGACGTCGACGACGAGGGCGCCCGAGTAGCGCGTGGACCAGGTGCGGCCGCGCGCCGGGTCGGGCGCGCGGAGCGACTCGACGAACCGGCGCGGGCCCTCGGGCCAGGAGGCGAGGTTCCCCTCGTTGCAGGCGTAGTAGGGGCCCCGGCGCGGGATCCGGATGTCGGGGTGCGAGAGGAGGAACTCGCCGATCCCCGGGTCGAGCGTGAAGCCCTGGACGCCCGCCTTCGGGCCGGCCGCGTAGACGAGCATCGTCGCGGGGCCGTAGACGAAGTAGCCCGCCACGACCTGCTCCTGCGAGATGCGCGCGAGGAGCTCGGCCTCCGAGTGGATCGGCCCGGAGCCGCCGATGCGCCTGACGGAGAAGATCGAGCCGACGGCGCCGTTGATGTCGAGGTTCGAGGAGCCGTCGAGCGGGTCGACGAAGACGACGTACTTCCCCGCCGACGCGGCGACGGCCTCGTTCTCGGGGAGCCGCGCCGGGAGGTCCATCTCCTCGGTGACGACGGTCGGGACGAGCTGCCCGTAGGCGAAGGCCTCGAGGAAGATGTCGTTCGCGAGGGCGTCGAGCTTCTGCTGCTCCTCGCCCTGGACGTTCGTGTGCCCCGACGGCCCGAGGACCTCCGCGAGGCCGGCGCGGGAGAGGAGGCGCGCGATCCGCTTGCCCGCGAGCGCGAGCTGGGAGAGGAGGGCCGAGAGCTCGCCCGTCGCCTGCGGGTAGCGGCGCTCGGTCTCGAAGAGGTGGCGGTGGAGGCGGGTGCCGATCGTCCCGGTGGTCGTCACGCCGGCACCTCCGCGCGCGCGGCCCGCGCGGCGGCCCTCGCCGCGCCGAGGATGGCGCAGGAATCGTTGAGGACGACGCGGATCGGGATGCGGGCGAGGATCGACCCGAAGCGCCCCTTGGCAGCGAACGCGGTGAAGAACCCCTCCCGCATGAGCGGGAGGATCTTCGGGGCGATGCCGCCGCCGACGTAGACGCCCCCCGTCGCGAGCGCCTTCAGCGCGAGGTTCCCCGCCTCGGCGCCGTA
>CAZNSS010000448.1:2378-3802 GCA_964575465.1 uncultured Holophagales bacterium
AGACGCCCCCCGTCGCGAGCGCCTTCAGCGCGAGGTTCCCCGCCTCGGCGCCGTAGAGGGAGACGAAACGGTGGAGGGTGCGCTGGCAGACCGGGTCGGTCTCCTCGAGCGCCGCCCGGCTGACGACGGGCGCCGGGTCTCCCGCGGCGGCGATGTCGCGCCCGAGCCACTCGGGCTGCGGGAGCCCCGAGATTCCGCGCTCGAAGCGGTAGAGCGTCGCGAGCCCCGGCCCCGAGACGACGCGCTCCCAGGAGACGTGCCCGTGCCGGAGACGAAGGGTCTTCAGGAGCTCGATCTCCTCGTCGTTGCGCGGGGCGAACGAGGCGTGCCCCCCCTCGGACGGCATCGGGACGAAGCCCTTCGCCTTGCGGAACAGGATCGCCTCGCCGAGACCCGTCCCCGCGGAGATGAGGGCGCCGTTCCCGTCGGGGTCGTCCTCTCCCCGGTTCAGGACCTCGAAGTCGGAGGGCGCGAGCTCGGCGAGCCCCCAGCCGTTCGCCTCGAGGTCGTTCAGGACGACGGCGGGGACGCCGAGGTCGGCGCGGATCTCCGCCGCGTCGATCGAGAAGGTGACGTTCGTCCCCTCGGCCCTGCCGTGGCGCACCGGCCCCGCGACGCCGAACGCGGCGGCCTCGAGGCGCCGGTCGCCGGCGAGGAAGCCCTCGAGGGCGTCGTGGAGCGTCGGGAAGTCGCTCGTGGGGAAGCGCGCGCGTCGCCTCTCCACGAGCTTCCCGCCCTCCTCCTCGAAGAGAGCGAGCCGCATGTTCGTTCCGCCGACGTCTCCGGCGAGCAGCATGTCAGTCCTCCCCCGCGGCCGCGCGGTCCAGAAAGAAGAGCCTCTCTCCACCGGGGGGGTCGACGCAAGCTGCGGGGAGGAAGCGCTCCCCCGCGAGGACGCGGGCGAGCGCCTCCCGCTTGGCCCGGCCCGAGACGACGAAGGCCACGGTGCGCGCCGCGTTCAGGAGCGGCAGCGTGAGGGTGACCCGCGAGGGGGGCGGTTTCGGCGCGCCGTCGACCCTCGCGACGAGACGGACGGACTCCGCCGCCGCCGGGTGCCCCGGGAAGAGGGAGGCCGTGTGGCCGTCCTCGCCGAGGCCGAGGAGGACGAGGTCGAGGGACGGGATCGCAGGGGCCGGTGCCGAGAGGCGCTCGCGGAGGAGCGCCTCGTAGCGCTCCGCCCCGTCCGGCGCGAGCGACGGGACGGGGTGGACGTTCTCGGGCGGGATCGGGACGTGGGCGAGGAGCGCCTCGCGCGCCGCGCCGTCGTTCCTCTCCGCGTCGCACTCCCCCACGCAGCGTTCGTCGCCGAAGAAGACCTCGACCGAGCCCCACGGGACGACGTCGGCCCAGGGCGGGCCGGCGAGTCGCCGGTAGGCGGCGAGGGGCGTCGTGCCGCCGGCGAGGGCGACGCGGAAGCGGCCACG
>CAZNSS010000449.1:0-3785 GCA_964575465.1 uncultured Holophagales bacterium
CATATGTGGGACGATGGCGACCGGACACGGAACCCCCGCCGGGAGGCGGCCGAGGATCGTCCCGAGCGCGGCGGGCCCCCCGGTCGAGGCGCCGATGCAGACCGCCTCGACGTCCGTCCTCGGCAGGCCCGGGCCCGCGGCGCGCCGGGCGGGCCGCGGCGGGACCGGGGCGGCGGGGAGCTCGGCGGCGGGGGGCGGGGCGGAGGCGGCGAGGCCGGCCCTCACCTTCCGGACGACCTCCTCCCCCATGATCTGGAAGTCCATCGACCGGAACTGCCCCTTGTCCACGAACTCGAACGCCCCGAGGGCGAGAGCCTCCATGGCGACCTCGGGGCCGTTGCTCGAGGCGGAGGCCAGGACGAGGACCGGCAGCGAGGGCCACTGCCGCTTGATCTCCTTGAGAGCGGCGAGGCCGTCCATGCCGGGCATCTGGATGTCGAGCGTGACGATGTCCGGGGCGAGCGCCCCGCACATCCGGACCGCCTCGTACCCGTCACCCGCCTCGCCGGCCACCGAGAGCCCGGTACGCGCCTCGAAGACCTTCCGGAGCGCCTTCCTCACGAACGTCGAGTCGTCGACGATCAGGACGCGCGCGTCCCGGCCCCCGGGCGCCGGGCCCCCGTTCCCGGTCCTCCCGGCCTCCGCCGGCCGGGTCACCTGTCCTCCTTGACGTAGTAGATGAAGTCGGGCGCCCGCTCGGGCCGGAACAGCCGGGTCTTCCCCAGGAGCGACTCGGAGTGCCCCAGGAAGAGCGGCGAGCGGGGCCGGAGGGCGCGGTGGAAGAGAACCGTCGCCCGCTGGATCGTCGCCTCGTTGAAGTAGATGAGGACGTTCCGGCAGAAGACCGCGTCGAAGTGGCCCTCCGGAAACGCGCTCCCGAGGTCCATCAGGTTCAGGACGCGGAACTTCACGGGCGCCTTCAGCCACGGCCGCAGGCGCAGCCTTCCGTCCTTCGGAGTGGCTCCGAAGTACCGCTCCTTCGCCTCCGCCGGGGCGGCACGGAACGAGAGCCCCTCGTACTCGGCCTCCTCCGCCTGCCGGATCCGGCTCGGGTTCAGGTCGATCGCGTGGATCTCGACGGGACGGCCGAAGCAGCGGAACTGGTTCTCGTGCTGGACGATCGCGAGTGTGTAGGCCTCCTCGCCCGAGGAGCACCCCGCGGAGAGGACGCGGACCGGCTCGGCGGTCGGACGCTCCCTGACCTGCCGGGGGAGCACCTCCGAGAAGTACCAGTCGAGCTGGTACCGCTCGCGAAAGAAGTAGGTCTCGTTGTTCGTCAGGGCCTCGACGAGGAACTGGAGCTCCTCGCGGGCGTCCGGGGAGAGGACGAGGAAGCGGTAGTACTCGAGGAACGAGGTCATCGCGCGGGCCTCGAGGCGCTCCTTCAGCCGGAAACGGACGCGGTCGCGGTGCGCGGCGAAGACGTCGAGCCCGAACCGCTCCCGCACGAAGTCGGAGAAGAGGCGGCACTCCTCGTCCGTCATCGGCGGGATCCCGGTCGTCCGGTGCGCGAACGGCGCGCCGCCCTCCATGCCCCCTCAGCCCCCCAGCTTCTCGAGCGCGCTGCGCGCCGTGCGGGCGACGACCTCCTCCGGGTCGGCCGTCAGCTTCCGGAGGACGGGGATCGCCTCGTCCGAGCCCGTCTCTCCGAGCGCCCAGGCCGCCGTGTTCCGGAGCGACCAGTCCTCCGCGCGCGCGAGCTTCGCGAAGACCCCGAGCCGCCCGTCGCGGTGGTACTTGGCGAGGGCGGCGGCGGCGGCCCGGCGGCGTTCGCGGTCGCGGCCGTGCAGCTCGCCCTCGAGGAAGCGGGCTCCGTCCGGCGTCCCGATCGCGCCGACGGCCTCGAGGATCGCGACCTTCTCGAGCGGGGCTGCCTCCGGGTAGAACTCCATCAGGTCGCCGGCCGCCTCGCCGTACCGCAGGCGACCGAGCGCCCGGACGACGTAGTAGACGCACTCGCGGTCGGTGCGGAGCCTCGACCTCAGGAGCGGCCCGATCTCCGCGGCGTTCCCGGGGTGGGCGAGGCACTCGATCACGAGCGTCCGGATCGCCGGCTCGGGGTGGTCGAGGAGCGGCCGGAGGCTCGCGATCACCTCGGGACCCGACTCCTCGCTGAGCGCCCGGAGGAGCCCGCGCAGGAGGTCCGTCGGCGCCCCGGGGATCCGGGCGAGCCAGGCCTTCACGAACGGGCCGTGCTCGAGGCGGCGGGAGACCTCGACGTAGGCGAGAAGCCTCTCGCCCGGCTCCGTCTCCGCCAGGAGCCTCCCGAGCAGCTCGACGTCCGACGGCCGGGCCAGGTACGGGAGGGACTCCAGGGCGCGGTTCCTGACCTCCTCGCTCCCGTGGAAGAGGAGCGGGAGGACCTCGGCGAAGGCGCCGGCGGGGAGCCTCCGGGCCAGGGAACGGACCGCGCTCGCGAGGACGTTCGCGTCGGGGTCGGAGAGCTTCGCCGTGATGATCGCGTCGCCCCAGGCCTCGTTCCTGAGGCCGAGGACCCGGAGCGCGGTCGACCTCACCGACGCCCGCGGGTGCGCGGCCGCCGCCTGCAGGATCGCCTCCGCGCCCTTCGCCTCGGGGAGGGAGCCGAGGAAGGTGACGGTCGCGGACGCGAGCGCCGGCTCGTCGAGGTGCTCGACGAGACCCGCGTAGAGCGTCTCGTCCCCGTAGGCGGCGACGAGCCGGTTCGCGCCGGCCTTCAGCCCGGGCGTCTCCGACGCGAGGCAGTCCCGGAGGTAGCGGCGGAACGGGTCCCTCCGGAGCGCGGCCGTCACCTCCGGGTCGCGCAGCCGCGGCGCCTCCGTCCCGGCGCGGTCGAGGCACTCCCCGATCGCGATCAGGATGGCGTCCCGTTGCGGGAACCGGTCCTCGCGGACGAGCTCGCGACAGAGGGGCTCGATCGCGGAGGGGTCGCCGATCCGCCCCAGCGCTTCGAGCGCGGTCGTGCCGAGCGAGTCGTCCCCCGTCAGCTTGAGGAGCTCGAGCGTCGCGCGGGAGTCGCCGATCCGCCCCAGCGAGAGGATCGCCGCGAACCGCAGCCACAGCTCCCCCTCGAGGAGCTCGAGGAGCGACGGCACGGCGCGGCGGCACTTCAGGTCACCGAGGCTCTCGACGGCCGCCTGCGCGATGTTCAGGTCGGGGTGCGAGAGGAACCCCATGAGGATCGGCGCCACGTCCTCCTCGGGCATGGCACCGAGGATCTGGAGCGTGAAGAGGACCACGTCCGGATCTTCCGAGACCGTTCCCCGCCGGAGCGCCGGGATGGCGGACGGCCCCTTCAGCTTCAGCGCGTCGATGCAGGCGGTCCGGAGGACGGAGTTCGCCTCGTGCGCGACGCCCTCCAGGAGGCGGGTGGCCGGGAGCTTCCGGGCAGCCAGGCGGATCGCCGCCTGCCGGGTGGCGGCGTCGCGGTCCTCGAGCGCCGCCCAGATCAGGTCCTGCCCGGGCCTTCCGAGTCGCGCGGCGAGCTCCAGGCCCCGTCCCCGCGCCAGCGGGTCCGCGTCCCGGCACCAGTCGCGCGCCGCGGCGAGCCTCTGTTTCGCCGGCGTCTCCTTCGCCCTTGCGCGCATCCGGCCTCCCCTTTCCTTCAGACCCGGAACGACTCGAGCTGCTGGCGGAGGCTCTCGGCCTCGCGGGCGAGGTCCGTCGAGGCCCGGGTCAGCTCCTCGACGGCCGACAGGTTCGCGCGGGCCACGGAGGCGATCGTCTCCATCGCGCGGACGACCATGTCGCCCCCCTTCTTCTGCTCGACGGTGGCGTCCGCCACCTGCTGCGTCATGCTGTTCATG
>CAZNSS010000450.1:0-3781 GCA_964575465.1 uncultured Holophagales bacterium
CGCCGCCCCCCGTTTCATACTCCGGTGCGGGCCCAGGCCCGTGCTGTACTAAAGGGAGGAGTTTGAGTCAGGCGGCGCTTCGTCCCGTCCGGCGGCCACGCTGCGTCGTGGCTCCGGTTCCGGCCGGCTTACGGTGATGCCGCACCGGCTCGAAGCGGACCGTTACCTGGGACCCGAGAGCGGTGGCGTACTTCACGAGCGTCTTGAGCCCGAGGTTCTGGACCCGGCCCGACTCGAGCTTGGCGACATAGGGCTGGGTGGCACCGATCCGTTCCGCGAGCTCCTTCTGCGAGAGGCCCTTCTTCTCCCGAAGCGCGACGAGGTCCTGCTCGACCCTCATCTCGGCCAGACGCTCATCGACGGCTCGGGCCAGGTCGGGGTCCTCGGCCAGCTGCGCGTCCATCCACTTCATGAAATCCGTCTTCTTCGCCATGGTCACCTCCCGCGACGCGGGCTCGGCGCGTATCGCCGTAGAGCGTCCTTCTGCAGCTTCCTCATCCGGGTCAGGGTCGCGACCGGGATGTCGGACCGTTTCTTGATCTCTCCGTCCAGGACGAGCGCCGTGCGGCCCGGCAGGAAGATGTAGAAGAGCCGCACCTGCTTGCCCCTCAGCTCGAAGAGCCCGCCGTCCAGGGCCCCGGAGTGCGGGCGCCGAAGCGCGTTGCCCTGCTCCCGCAGGGCCTTCAGCAGCGCGAAAGCGTCGGCCTTGTCCCGGCCGGACAGGGATTCGACGAAGCGCCACGCGGGCTTCTCTCCCGTCTCGGTCTCATAGATCTCGATCGTCCACTCGGTCACGGCCACAGCATCTCCTGCGACTCCCATAAGATAACTTTTAGGTTATGGCCCGTCAAGGGAGGTCACCCTCAAGGGGCAGCCCCGCCCTTCGGCGTTGGCCCCAGCCGCGCCGCCGGGTGAGTGGCCGTGTGGATTTCCTTGAGCTTCGTGATGGCGACGTGGGTGTAGATCTCCGTCGTCGTCAGCTTCACGTGCCCCAGGATGGCCTGGATCATCCGGACGTCCGCCCCGTTTTCGAGCATGAGGGTCGCCATGGCGTGCCGGAAGAGGTGGCAGGAGCCGGTCCGGGCGACGCCCGAGGCCCGGACGTACCGGCTGACGTAGAGGCTGAGCGTCTTCGGCGCGATCGGCTCGCCCTCGGCCGCGAGGAAGAGATAGCCGTGGTCCGGCTCGACGACGAAGTCGGGTCGGGCCTCGCGGATGTGCTTCGCGATCCACGCCCCGGCCCGCTCTCCGACCGGGACGACACGATCCCTGCGGCCCTTGCCCTGCCTCACCGTGATCGTCCCCCGCTCGGTATCGACGTCGTGGACCTTGATCCCCGACAGCTCGGTGCGCCGGATCCCCGTCGAGTAGAAGGTCTCGAGAATCGCCCGGTCTCTCAGGCCCTGCGGCTTTCGGATGTCGGGTTGGGCCAGGATCGCCTCTGCCTCCGACGCCGTCAGGACGTGCTTCGGGAGCCGCTTCTCCACCTTCGGCAGCTCGAGCTCGGAGGCGGGGTTCGAGAGGAGGTGGTTCTCTCTGGCGAGCCATTTGAAGTACTGCTTGATGAAGCTCAGGCGGTGGTGCTGCGTCGAGAGGGTCAGCGGGCTCCCGTCCGGCTTCTCGGTGTAGAAGAGCGTTCTCTGGTAGCGCTCGAGCATCGGCTTGGTGACGTCGCGGGGCTTCATCACGTCGCACTCCTGGCACCAAACGGCGAAGTCTGAGACGGACCACTCGGCCGAGAGGACCGTCCGGCCCGCGTAACCCCTCACTTTCATGTGCTCGAGATGGGCCTTCAGGAGGACGACGAAGCCGCGCGGGTCGATCGTGTCGCGGAAGGCGAAGCCCCGCTTCCTTCGGGCCGCCGCGCGCCTACGGGCCGGGCTCGTCACAGGCCTGCTCCTACAGCCGGCCCGCTGCGCGGCGCAGGACGAGCTTCGGCTCGGGCAGTGGGTACGACGGGATTCCGAGCGTGGCTCCGAGGAGCGGAGTTTCGGCCTCTTCGTGCGGGAAACCGTTCAAGCCCTTACGGGGAGCGAATTCAAGGTCGTCCTCCTCACCTCGACCGCCCCCCGACCACACCCCGACCGAGGGCCGACCGGGGGCCGACCGCTCGGCCGAAAAGCCCGACCGCTTTCCGTCGTACTCGACGAGGCCCGTGACGTCGAGGAGGCCGGGGAGGAAGCGCGAGCCGTCCTTGCCCTCTCCCCGGTAAAGCAGTTCGTAGACGAAGCGCTGGCCCCGACCGCCGCGGTGCAGGAGCAGGTACTCCAGCTCGGCCAGGCGCGCCATGTGGACCTTCAGCTGGGTGTCACCCCAGCCGGTCACCATCCTCACGTCTCGCCGGCTGAAGCGCAGGTCCTCCCGCGCGACACCGTGCTTCTCGCAGAGAGACGCGACCAGATCGTCGAGCTGGACGATGAGCCGCCGCGTCTGCGGCGGCAGCTCGTCGAGGCTCCGGCCGAGGACCTCCGAGGCGAGGCGGTTGGCGAGGGCGACGTCGGCGAGCGTCGCTTCGACGTACTCGACGACCTCGCCGTCGACGGTGAGGCTCTTCACCTCCCGCTGGTACTGGAAGAGGAGGGCGATGGCCTCGATGAGCTTGAGGTACTTGACGTGGTCGCGCCGCATCCGCGTCTTCTCGTCGAGGAAGGTGAGGCGCGAGGCGAAAGGGTTGTGGACGAGGAGCGGGCGCAGAAGCCTCTGGGCGTTCCGGTGGACCTTCAGCGCCTTCGGCTTGCGTCGCGAGGCGAGGATGCCGTCGAGTGTCGAGGCCCGCCTCTGCAGCTCGTGGATGCGCCGCGTCTGCTCGCGGCTCTCGTCGACGGTGAGGACGAGGCAGCGGTTGAGGAGCTCCTCGTCGATCTCGATGGCCGTCGTCGTCAGGAAGATCATCACCGGCCCTTCGACGCGGTACTCCTGCGTGACGAGGCGACCCGTCTGCGGGTCCTTGCCGGTGGAGACGATGGAGAGTTCCCCCTCGGACTGGAGGAGCTTCAGGGCATAGCCGGCCTTCTCCGCACCTTCCTCCTCGGCGATCGCCAGGATCTTGTGTCGCAGGCTTTTGCCCTCGCCGAAGTAGAAGAGCGACTGGCCCGTGAGGGCCGAGTACTTCTCGCGCTCCTCTTCCGGGACGAAGCCGAGGACGGCCTCCATCAGCGCCGACTTGCCGGCGGCAGAGCTCGACTGGACGATGATGGCCAGCGGCTTGTCGAGCTTTCTCGAGACGGCAGCGAGGTAGGCCGTGAGCTTGTTGGTGTCCTCCCCGACGAGGCCGATGGCCTCGAAGTCTTCGAGGATGCGGGTGAGGAGGTTGGGATCCCGGAGGAAGGCGAGAGCCTCGGTCGTCTCCTCTTCGCTCAGGACCACGGCCTTCTCCTTCGGCTCGAGCGTCTTCCTGATGCTCTCCTGCTGAAGCTCCTCTGCTCGGCGCAGGAGCTGACCAAGGTCGCGCTTGATCGTCTCTTCGATCAGGCCCAGCTCGTGAGATGCCTGCTTCTCGAAGGCGGCGCGCTGCCTCGCCGAGTAGAGGTCGAGGGTGTCGACGAAGAAGCCGCAGAGCGGCGACGGGGGCGCGAAGAGGGCCTCTGCCTCGGGGCCTTCGCGGGTGACGAGGACGTTGAGCTTCAGGACGCCCCAGGCGAGGTTCTTCTTCAGGCCACGCAGGCGGTAGCGCCGATCGCCGAGAGGGACGACGACTTCGTCGAGGTCGGGGGTCGTCTGCGAGGTATCGCCCTGGAGCTTCTTTTCTTTAGTACAGCACGGGCCTGGGCCCGCACCGGAG
>CAZNSS010000451.1:0-3776 GCA_964575465.1 uncultured Holophagales bacterium
CGGATCCACCAGGTGGCGTACGTCGAGAACTTGTAGCCGCGGCGGTACTCGAACTTCTCGACCGCCTTCATCAGGCCGATGTTCCCCTCCTGGATCAGGTCGAGGAACTGGAGGCCGCGGTTCGTGTACTTCTTCGCGATGGAGACGACGAGGCGCAGGTTCGCGACGATGAGCTCCTGCTTGGCCCGGTCGGCCTCCTCCTCCCCCTCGCGGATCTGCCGGAGCGTCTTCTTGATCTCGTCGTGGGAAACGCCGTACTTCTCTTCCTGCTCCTTGATCGTGACCCGGTACTTGGAGACGCGGCGCTTGTAGAAGTCGATCCGGACCTCGTTCTTCTCCTTCTTGAGGTTGGCGAGGTCCTGGCGAATCTGGGCCTCCGGCATCGCGAACTGCCGGTCGATGTCGCGGAGGATGTTGATCATCCTCTGCAGCGTCGCGGGGGTGAAGTCGATCGAGTGGATCAGCCGCGCGATCTCGGAGATGCGCCGGTCGACGGCCGGGTCGACGGCGGGCTGGGGCTTGGCCGCCGCCTTCCTGGCCGGGGCTTTCGCGGGCTTCTTGGCCAGCTTGGCCGCCCGCTTCTTCTCCTGGAGCTTCCGGAGCTCGCCGTCGAGCTTGGCGATCTTCTTGAAGTGACCGAGGACCTCCTCGATCCGCTTGGCCGTCCGGGGGTCGACCTCTTCGGAGTCCTCGAGGGCTGCCGCCGCGAACTCCAGGAAGCCGCGGGCGACGTTCTTGTCCTTCTTGGCGGCCTCGACGATCCGCAGGATCTCCTCGAGGACGATCCGGTTCGTCGAGAGGGCCTGGTAGATCCTGGCCTCGCCCCGCTCGATCCGCCGGGCGATCTCGACCTCTCCTTCGCGGTCGAGGAGCTTCACGGTCCCCATCTCGCGCAGGTACATCCGGACCGGGTCGTTCGTCTTCTCGACGGTCGTCAGGTCGGGGAGGACGGCCTCGGAGGTGCCGACGACCCCTTCCTTCTTGGGCGTCGCCTTCTCGGGGACGTCGACGATCTCGATCCCGAAGTCGCCCAGCCGGATGTAGACGTCGTCCAGCTCGTCGGGAGTGTTGGCGACGTCCTCGGGCAGGGCCTGGAAGATCTCGTCGTAGAGCAGGTACCCCCGCTCTTTCCCCAGGGCGATCAGCCCCCGCAGCTCCGGATGCTTCTCTTCGACCGTCACGTTTTCCCCTGTCCGCCCGGGCCTTGGTCCGGGCGTCGTAGCTCTCGTTTCATACGACGCACCTCCTCGGAAAGCTTCTGCTTTTCGGCGAGAAGGGCAGTCCGCCCGTCCCGGTCACCCCGGGCTTCCGCGGAGGAAATCATCGGCTGCAACTCGACACCACGCTCCTCGAGTCGTCTTATCTTCAGCTGGAGGAGTGGCTTGCGTAGCTTCTCCAGGTCGGGAGCGGCGGGGTTCCCGTCGAGCCGCGGCGGGTCCGACAGGAGGAGTCGGGCCGCCAGCACCCCCGCGCCGCCACCAAGATGGGATTGAAGAGAGGAAAAATCAAGGGTATCCGGCTTCGAAGCCAATGACTTGAGACATTCGGCGAGTTCCCGGGCGTCCGGGTGGGAGAAGAGCTCGGCCGGGAGCTTCCCGGCGATCGCCGCGCCGAAGGGCCACGTGGCGAGGAGGGTCCCCAGGACACTCTCTTCGGACTCGGGGAGGACCCGGGGGGCCTGCACGGTTGCCTCCGCCTCGGGCCGCCGGATCGGATTCCTCCGGCTCCCGTCGTGGAGCAGCTCCAGCGGGACGCCGCTGACCCTCGAGAACGCGGCGAGGAGCTCGTGCCGGTAGACCCGGTCCGGCGCCACGGTGAGGATCGCCTTCGCCTCGTTGATCTTCGCGGCGCGCTCGGCGGCATCGCCCGTCGCCGGGGGCACGGCCGCGGCGAGGACGTCGAGGAGGGGGCGCGCCTTCGCGATCGTCTCCCGGAGCGCCTCCGGCCCGTGCTCGCGGAGGTACGAGTCGGGGTCGTGCCCGCCCGGGAAGGCGACGTGAGAGACCTGCACCCCCCGTTCGACGAGGAGCGGGAACGCCTTCCAGGCCGCCGCGAGGCCCGGGGTGTCGCCGTCGTAGGCGACCACGACCGCCGGTACCTGCCGCGCGAGAAGGTCGGCCTGCGTCGCCGTCAGCGCCGTCCCCATGGAGGCGACGGCCCACGGAACGCCGGCCCGCTCGAAGGCGATCCGGTCGAAGTACCCCTCGCAGAGGACGAGCTTCTCGCTCTTCCTCGCCCCCTCCCGCGCCCGGTCGAGGCCGTAGAGGACCTTTCCCTTCGTGAAGCGGGCCGTCTCGGGGCTGTTGATGTACTTCGCCGGGTCGTCGCCGAGCGCGCGGCCGCCGAAAGCGAGGATCTCGCCGCGCGCGTCGCGGATCTCGAGCGTGAGGCGGTTGCGGAAGCGGTCGTAGACGCGACCGGTGTCCGTGTTCTTCTGGAGGAGACCCGCCTCGACGAGGACCTCCTCGGGGAAGGTCCCCGACAGCGCCCTGTGGAGTCCGTCCCAGGCGTCGGGCGCCGCGCCGAAGCCGAGCGCCTCCCACTCCTCCCTCGGGACGCCTCGGCCCTCGAGGACCGCTTTCGCGGCGGCGCTCTTCGGGAGCTGCTCGCGGAAGAACCGCGCGGCGGCGAGGAGCGCCTCGGCGGCGCGCGTCTCCTTCGCCCGGTCGACGCGGGATCCCGAGCGGCGGGCGGGGAGCGGGATCCCCGCGCGGCGCGCGAGGTAGGCGACCGCCTCGGGAAACTCGAGCTTCTCCGTCTCGCGGACGAAGGTGATCGCGTCCCCCTTCGCGCCGCAGCCGAAGCAGTAGTAGAAGCCCCGGTCGGGGTGGACGTGGAACGACGGCGTCTTCTCGCCGTGGAACGGGCAGAGTCCCTTCCACGAGTTCCCCGCCTTCTTCAGGCCGGTGACGGACCCGACGAGCGCGACGATGTCCGTCGCCGCGAGGACGTCGTGCTTCAGGTCGTCGGTGATCTCGTAGGAGTTGTCCACGTGTTCTCAGCAGTGCAACGGCGCGGGGCCCGCCGCAATTCCGTCACGCCCGCCCCCGCCGGGGGGCCCGGCCCCGCGCGTCCCCCGGATTCCCCGTCCGCCCTTCACGCGCATTCAGTCCCTCAGCTCCGCGATGGTCACGGCGTCGCCCCCCTCCTGGGCGTCGCCGGGGCGGTGGGATGAGACGCCGGGGTGGTCGGAGAGGAACTCCCTGACCGCCGCGGCGAGGCGGCCGGAGCCGAAGCCGTGGACGACCCGGAGGCTCCCCTTGCCGGAGAGGAGGGCGTCGTTGATCGCCCGCTCGACCTCGGGGAGCGCCGCGTCGACGCGCAGGCCGACGAGGACGATCTCGCCGCGCGGCGCGGCCGCGGGGGAGGCGGCGGGCGCTCCCGAAGAGGAGGAGGAAGCCGTGGACCGCGCCACGGGCGCCCACTTCGAGCCCTTCGGCGCGGCGGCGGCCCCCGTCACGGGGCGCAGGTCGGCGACGCCGATCTTCATCTTCTTCCCGCCGACCTCGACCTCGGCCTGTCCCTTCGCCTCGTCGACCGAGAGGAGCTTCCCCGTCGTCCCGAAGGGGATGACCTTCACCCTCTCGCCGACGGTGACCGGCCCGGCGGGCTCGGGCGGCGCGGCCATCTCGAAGAGCGCCTCGGCGTCCTTGCGCGCCTCGCCGACGACCGTCATGAGCGCGCCGCGCGATACGGCCCGTCCCGCGCGCGCCTCCTCGCGGATCCGGTCGAGCTCGCGGCGGGTCCGCTCTCTCAGCGCCTCGATCGCCCGGTCG
>CAZNSS010000452.1:0-3775 GCA_964575465.1 uncultured Holophagales bacterium
CCGCGGCCGCCCCGCCGAGGAGGACGAGCCGGGCGAGGCCCGACTCCCTCCCGACGGCCGGTGTCGGGAGGAGCCGGAGCCGGATCGACGGCATCCCCCGCCCTCCCGGTCCCCGCCCTCCGCCGTAACCTCTCCCGCCGGAACCCACGCCGGAGCCGGGAGCGGGCTCCGCCTCCGTCCCCGCGCCGGGACCGAACGGCCTCCAGTCGCGCCCGAGGGCGGCGGTCATCTCGAAGGCGTCCGTCGCGTCGGCCCCCGCGCTCGCGATGATGCCGGCCGGGCCGACGATCGCCACGCCGGCGATCGCCCCCGTCCGTTCCGCGAGGAACGACCGGAGCACCTCGCCCGCCGAGTCGGGCGTCGTCGCGCGGAGGAGCGATTCGAGCTCGTGCCCGGCGCGCACGAGGATCCCTTCTCGCACCGCCGCGTCACGTTCCCGCAGGGACCGGTGTGCCAGGGCCGCCGTCCCGAGGAGCGTCGCGCCGAAAAGAGCAGCCAGGACGACCATCCCCTGCGCCGGAAGCGTCGAGACCTTCACCCCGCGATCGTAAGGGAGACGCGGCAGAGGGCCCCCTGCAAACCGCGGCCTCCCCCCTGGCCTCGCTGGTACGACCTTCGCAATGGACCGGCCGTGGTAGCTCCCCCGGCGGGGCCATTCCCCCTTCCCGCGGCCGCACGCGAGTGGACTCCCGAGATCGCCGAGGAGAACGCCCGGAGCCTCGGGATCCACCTGACGGCGCGTCATTGGCAGGTCCTCGGCTGCGCGCGGGAGGAATGCCTGCGGACGCACCATTTCCCGCGTCCCTGCGCCATCGCCGAGGCGAGCGGCCTCTCTCGGGCCGAGCTCGAGAAGCTCTTCCCCGGCCCGACGTGCGCCGTGATCGCCCGGATATCCGGCCTCGAAACAGAGCAAGCGTGCGAAGGGCACCCCTGAAACAGGTTGTTCCAACCAGGCCCCCGGGACCGTGAAACATCTCGTTGCGTCGAAACGAAATGTCTCAGAGACGGAGTGGCTCTCGGGGGCCCGGCGGAGTCGGACTTTCCGCAAATCCTCTGGCCGCGCGGCCCGTGGACTTCCTTCCCCGACTCCCGGGCTCCTGCCGCACCGCGGCATCGCTGGCCCGGTTCTTGATATCGGACCTGTCGCGTTCGTTCCCGGCTCTCGGAGGTATCGATGACGACCAACCGGCGCGAGTTCATTCAGATCGGCGGGGCGGGCCTCGGCGCCGCCGCCCTCGGGTCGGGGCTGACGACGAAGTGGTGGGGACTCGACCGCGACGTCGTCCACGACCCGGGCACCGACGGCGACCAGGTGATCCCGACGTTCTGCGAGCTCTGCTTCTGGAAGTGCGGGGTCCTCGCCCACGTGAAGGACGGCAGGGTCACCAAGCTCGTCGGGAACCCCGAGCACCCGCTCTCCCGCGGCAGGCTCTGCCCGCGCGGGACCGGCGGCACCGGACTCCTCTACGACCCGGACCGGCTCAAGAAGCCGCTCCTCCGCAAGACCGGAGCGCGTGGCAAGCAGGATTTCGAAGAGGTGTCCTGGGAGAAGGCTCTCGACTTCACGGCCGAGAAGCTCGACAGGATCCGGAAGGACTGCGGTCCCGACAAGGTCGCCCTCTTCTCCCACGGCTTCGGCGGATCGTTCTTCAAGCACCTCCTCTTCGCCTACGGCTCGGCGAACGTCACGGCTCCCTCGTACGGCCAGTGCCGCGGCCCGCGCGAGGTCGGGTTCAACCTGACCTACGGCGCCTCCCTGGGCTCGCCCGAGGTCCTCGACATCGCCCACTCGCGGTGTCTCACTCTCATCGGCTCGCACCTCGGCGAGAACATGCACAACACCCAGGTCCAGGACTTCGCGCAGATGATCGCGAAGGGAGGCCAGCTCGTCGTCGTCGACCCGCGCTTCTCGACGGCCGCCGGCAAGGCCCGCTACTGGCTTCCGATCAAGCCGGGCACGGACATGGCGCTCCTCCTCGCCTGGATCCACGTCATCCTCGGCGAGGGGCTCTACGACCGCGACTACGTCGAGAAGAACGCAGTCGGTCTCGAGGAGCTGAAGGCGCACGTCGCCGACAAGACCCCCGAGTGGGCGTTCACCGAGACGACGATCCCGGCCTCTACGATCGTCGAGACGGCGCGCTTCATCGCGGGGGCCCGGCCCGCGTCCCTGATCCACCCCGGGCGGCACGTCACCTGGTACGGCGACGACGTCCAGCGCTCGCGGGCGATCGCCATCCTGAACGCCCTCCTCGGGTCCTGGGGCCGCCGGGGCGGAATCTTCGTGCCGACGCAGATGAACGTCCCGAAGTACCCGGTCCCCGACTACGCCGTGAAGCCGAAGGCGACGCAGGACCACCCGGACGGCGTCGTCTACCCCTTCGCCGAGGAGGTCCTCTCGCACGGCGTCTGCGACGCGACGGTACCGGGCCGACTCGGCGGACCGGGCTGCCCGATCAAGGGCTGGATCGTCTACGGCTCGAACCTCCTCCAGGCCCTCCCGCAGCGGAAGAGCGTGGAGGAGGCGATCCAGAAGCTCGACCTCCTCGTCACCATCGACGTCCTGCCGGCCGAGATCGTCGGCTACGCCGACGTCGTCCTCCCCGAGGCGACCTACCTCGAGCGGTGGGACGACGTGGCGCCCGTTCCGTGGTCGGAGCCCTACCTCGCGATCCGGCAGCAGGTCGTCCCGCCGATGTACGAATCGAAGCCCGGCTGGTGGATCGCCAGGGAGCTCGCCAAACGGCTCGACCTGGGACAGTACTTCCCGTGGGAAAGCGGCGAGCAGCTCGTGACGGAGAGGCTGAAGAAGGGCGGCTACGACGTCGAGAAGCTGAAGACGAAGGGCGTCGTCAAGGGAACGCCCGTGCCGGTCCGGACCGAAGAAGGCCTCGAGCTCGCGTTCGCCACCCCGTCGAAGAAGATCGAGCTCTACTCGAAGCGGATGGCCGACGCCGGCCTTCCGCCGCTCCCGCCCTACACGCGGCACGAGCAGCCCGCCGACGGGCAGTTCCGCCTTCTCTTCGGGCGGACGCCGACGCACACCTTCGGCCGGACGACGAACAACCGCTTCCTCTCGGAGGTCTATTCCGAGAACGAGGTCTGGCTGAACGCGAAGGCCGCCAAAGAGCAGGGGCTCGCCAGCGGCGAGGTCGTGACCCTCGTCAACCAGGACGGTGTGAGGTCGCAGCCGGTGAAGCTCAAAGTGACGCAGCGAATCCGTCCCGACTGCGTCTTCGTCGTCCACGGCTACGGGCACACGAACCCGGGCCTGAAGTTCGCCAAGGGCCGCGGGATGGATGACCAGGCGCTCGTCACCCGCATCGCCGTCGATCCCGTCGCCGGGACCACCGGCATGAGCGTCAACTTCGTGACGATCGAAAAGGAGCCGGGCACGACGGCCGCGGCCGCGAAGGCGGAGGCCTGAGATGAACGCCACGAAGTCCGCCGCGAAGCGTTACGCGATGGCCGTCGACACCCGGCAGTGCGTCGGGTGCAAGGCGTGCGTCCTCGCCTGCAAGGCCGAGAACGACGTCCCCGACGGCTTCTGCCGCCAGTGGATCGTCGAGGAGGTCCGGGGCGAGTTCCCGAAGCTCTCCGCCGAGATCCGCTCGGAGCGCTGCAACCACTGCACCGACGCCCCGTGCGTGAAGAACTGCCCGACCGGCGCCTCGCACGTGAACGAGGGGGGCGTCGTCCTGGTGACGCACCACAAGTGCTCGGGCTGCAAGGCGTGCATCGCCGCCTGCCCGTACGACGCGCGCTTCGTCCACCC
>CAZNSS010000453.1:0-3771 GCA_964575465.1 uncultured Holophagales bacterium
CGGCCCGCGCGGGCCACGACGCCACCGCCCCCTCCGCTCGGAGGACGCGTTCGAGATACGCCGCCGGGAGACGCCGCACCGCCGAGAGAAGCTCCCTCGCGACGGAGGAGGCCCGGGCCGAGAACGCCGCCGTGCGCGCGGGGAAGCCCGCCACCAGGGGGGAGCTGACGAGGCGCGTCGCGTCGGCGTGGGCCGCGAGGAGCCTCCCCTTCACGGTGCGTGTCAGCTCGCGGGAGAGCCCCTCGATGCGGGCCTCGAAGTCGTCCCGGCGGGCCACGACGAGCTCCGCCGCCTGGGACGGCGTGGCAGCGCGCAGGTCGGCCGCAAGGTCGGTCAGCGTGACGTCGATCTCGTGTCCGACCGCCGAGATCGTCGGGACGCCGCACGCCGACACGGCCCGGACGACCCGCTCGTCGTTGAAGGCCGAGAGGTCGTCACGTGACCCGCCGCCGCGCGCCACGATGACGACGTCCGCCGCCCCGAGCCGCGAGAAGCCCTCGACGGCGGCCGCGATCTCCCCGGGCGCCGCCGCTCCCTGGACGGCGACCGGCCAGATCGTCACGTGGGCGTTCGGGAAGCGCGCCGAGAGGACCTTCAGGACGTCCCGCACCGCGGCCCCGTGCCGCGACGTCACGACTCCGATCCGGCGCGGGAGGAGGGGGAGCCTCCGCTTCCTCGCGACATCGAAGAGGCCCTCCGCGGCGAGCCGTGCCTTCAGCTGCTCGAAGGCGAGCTGGAGAGCCCCCGCGCCGACGGGCTGGATCTCGGCCACGACGAACGAAAGCTTGCCGCTCCGGGGGTAGACGTCGGGCCGGCCCCGGGCGAGCACCTCCATCCCCTCCTCGGGACGGAACGGGACGCGCGCCACGTCCGACGCCCACATCACGGCCGGGAGCGCGGCGGAAGGATCCTTGAGCGTGAAGTAGGCGTGTCCCGACGACCAGACCCTCCACTCCCCGATCTCTCCCCTCACCCATGTGTCGGGGAGCGAGGCCCGGAGGACCCCGTTCAGCTTCGCCACGAACGCCGACACCGGAATCGCCGACCTCTCCGGGGAGGATTCGAACGGGAGCGTGGGCTCGGAGGAGCGCCCGAGTGGGCGCCGCGGCACCCGGTACCGGAACGACATGGCCACCGCATTCTATTGGTGACGAAGGGAAGCTCGACGCGCCTCCAGATCCGGGGGGCCCGGGGGGCGGCGAGCGCTCCCCCCGGCGAGCCTAGGCGGAGGGCCCGCCCGGCACCTCACCAGCCCGGGCCGCGGCGAAAGGCAGGGCGAGGACGACGAGCATGACCCTCAGGATCTCCACGTCGCCGAAGTTGTACTCGAACACCCCCGCCACGAAGAGCGCCACGTTCGCGGCGAGCGCCCCGCGCGCGAGGGCCTGGACCCCGGGCCTCCCGCCGTCGCGGGCGAGCGGCCAGGTGGCAGCGAAGGCCGCGACGACGATGGCGACGTAGACGAGGGCCGAGGGGACGCCCGTCTCCGCCGAGACGTTCACGAGGTTGTTGTGGAGGTGGCCGACGGCCGGCTCGACGAAGCCCGGCCCCCGGTAGACGGGGTAGAGGTCGTGGACCCGCGACGGCCCGACGCCGAGGAACGGACGCTCCGAGATCATCTGGGCGCCGGAGGCCCACATCGTGAACCGGTCCCGCGCGGCCGCGTCGGTCCGGTCGAACGTCGAGGCGACCCTCTGCCTCACGTCGGCGGGAAGGACGACGACGACGAGCACGAAGAGCGGCGGGAGGACGAGGGAGAGCCTCGGCCGGATCGTCAGGGCGAGGACGACCGCCCCGGCGGCCAGCCCGAGGTAGGCGTTCCGGGTGAAGGAGAGGCCGACGAGGGCGACGGCGGCGACGGAGAGGACGGCGTCGACGAGACGCTCACCCCCGGGCCGTCCCGCCGTCACCGCACGCCCCGCGAGGACGAGCGCGAGGACCATCAGGAGGCCCGCGTAGGTCATGTAGATCGAGAGGCCGCCGGCGAGGCGCTCCCAGACGTTGTCGTGGCCCTTGATGAAGTAGTCGACGAGGCCCCGGAGGACGAGGTAGAGCGTCGCGAGGCGCAGGGCATCGACGAGGAGGTGGCCGTCCTCCTCGCCGTCGACGAGGCCCGACACCAGGACGACGAGGAGGAACGTGACGAGGCCCTTCAGCTGCCCGAGGGACGTCACGGGTTCCGTCGAGAAAAAGGCGGAGAGCACGGAAAGCAGCGCGAAGAGCGCGACCGGGCCGTGGAGGGGCGACGGCCGCCGGAACGGGCCCAGGAGCTCTTCTCCCGCGGCGTGGGCCCGGAGGCGCCAGGCGATCGACGCGGCGAGGGCCAGGGCGAGGCCGCCGTTGGCGACCGCCATCACGTGGGTCAGCGCCGCGCAGACGAAGAGCCCGAAGAGCGCCGCCCGCGAGAGCGGCGGCCGCCGCGCGAACGGACCGGGAACGAGGCTCAGGACGCGCGGGCCCCCGCGGGGAGGGCTTCTTCGACGAGCATGACCGGGATGTCGGAGACGATCGGGTAGACCCGCCCGCAGGCCGCGCAGTGGAGCCCGTTCGTAACGACGGGCTCCTCGTCCCGGAACTTGTCGCGGTACTTCTCGACGACCTGGGCCGCGGCCGCGGTCTCGAGGGGACAGAGCGCGACGGGCGGCCTCGTTTCGCAGGCCGGGCAGGCGAGGATGGCGAGGAGCTCGGGGTCGACGGCCATGGCGGGATGCTAGCAGGAGGCGGCGTCGGGCCGAACCGGCGCGGCCGGAGCCCGCTTCGGGCTCGGGCGCGGGTCCCGGCGCCCCGTCAGGTCGGCAGCTTCTCCTGGATCGGCGTGATCGACCGGGCCTTCCCCGTCGCCTCGTCGACCTCGACGACGGCCCCGCAGAGCCTCACGTCGCGCGTCGCCGTCTCCATGCCACGGGGCGTCTGGAACCGGAACCGCTCGAGGATGTTCTTCGGGTCGAAGCCGATGATTCCCTCGTAGGCCCCGGTCATCCCGGCGTCTCCCTGGTAGGCCGTCCCTTTCGGCAGGACCCGCGCGTCCGCCGTCGGGACGTGGGTGTGCGTCCCGATGACGAGCGAGGCGCGCCCGTCGAACCACCAGCCGACGGCCTGCTTCTCGGAGGTCGCCTCGGCGTGGATGTCGACCACGACGACCTTCAGCTCCGGGCAGGCGGCCTTCATCTCGTCGATGCACGCGTCGCCGACCCGGAACGGGGAGTCGGTCGCGGCCATGAAGACCTGCCCCTGGAGGTTGAGGACGCCCACCGGGATTCCCCCCGGCGTCGCCTGGATCGTCCAGCCCCGGCCGGGATTCCCCGGGGGGTAGTTCGCGGGGCGGAGGAGGTTCGGGATGTCGTCGAGGAGGGGAACGAAGTCCTTCTTGTCCCAGATGTGGTTCCCGGACGTGAAGACGTCGATGGGGAGCTTCGAGAGGTCCGCAAAGATCTCCGCGGTCACGCCGAAGCCGCCGGCGGCGTTCTCGACGTTCACCACGGTGAAGTCGATCGCCTCCCGGGCGATGACCTTCTCCATGAGCGCGAGGGCCTTCCGGCCGGGCTTTCCGACGACGTCGCCGATGAACAGGAGCTTCACGGAACCTTCCTTTCCCTCTCCGGTGACGAAACCGCCCCGGGGAGCACCCCGGGGCGGCGGGCGAACCTGGCTTTGCGCGAGACTACTTGGCGTACTCGACCGCGCGGGTCTCGCGGATGACGGTGATCTTGATCTGCCCGGGGTACTGGAGCTCGGACTGGATCCGCTTGGCGAGGTCCTTCGACATCCAGA
>CAZNSS010000454.1:0-3771 GCA_964575465.1 uncultured Holophagales bacterium
GCCCTCCCGCGCCCTCGTCGCGCTCTTCGCCGTGGCGATCCTCTTCAAGGTCGCGCTGATCGTCGCCTTCTCCGGCCGGCTCTACCCGGACGTGATCGGGGCCGTGAACCTCGGCAAGGAGGCGCTCGGGGGGGTCGCGGGCTACCGGATCACGAGCAAGACGTTCGTCGGGCCCGTGCTCTGGTACGGCGTCTACCACCTCGCGGGGCTGTGGGGGCTGAAGCTCGTGAACCTCGGGCTCTTCGCGGGGCTCCTCGTCCTGCACGCGCGCCTCGGCCGGAAGCTGTTCGGCGCGGAGACGGTCGTCTTCGCCTCGGTCCTTTTCGCCTTCTACCCCGGGACGAACCTCAACGTGGCCGTCGGCGAGCAGGACGACCTCGCCACCCTCCTCTTCTTCGCGCTCGGCACCTGGCGATTCGCGTCGCGGCGGGACGCGTTCGTCCCGGGCCTCCTCATCGGGATCGCGTTCCTCTTCAAGTTCTCGGCGGCCATCTTCGCCCTGGGGTTCGTCCTCACCCTCCTCGTCCGCCGCCAGCCCCGCGCCGCGGCCCTGTCGATCCTCGGGATGGCGCTCCCCTTCGTCCTCCTGAACGTCTTCGACGGGTTCTCGAGTCTCGAGAACCTCGCCTACGCCGTCGGGGTCCAGCAGGGGTTCTCCAGCTGGCGGGGCGTGGGGTTCAAGCTCCTGAGCACCGGCCTCCTGCCGGCCGTGGCGCTCTCGTGGTGGGTGTGGTGGAGAAGGAGGGACGAGGCGCACCTCCTCTTCACCCTGGTCCCGACGGCCTACCTCGCCTATGTCATCCTGAACCGGGATGCGTGGGCGGCGGGTTTCGTGATGATGCAGGGGATCTTCTTCGCGTCGTTCCCGCTCGCGGAGCTCCTCGCGGGCCGGGAGCCCGGCACCCCGTGGGCCGGGCGAAGGACGCTGGCGGGAGGCGCGCTCGCGGCCTACCTCCTGGTCGCGACCTCGATCACGCTCGTGAACGCGATCCAGGACACCGAGCTCGCGTCGGAGCGGAAGGGGCCGTGGGTCCTCTGCGAATGAACGTGACGGATCTTCTGAACGCCCTCTACCGGGCCTTCCCCCTTCGGCCGCTCGAGCATCGGATGCGGGGCGGCAACGGCCTCGTCCTTTCTGCAGAGCCGCTCGTTCTCTACGTCTTCGACTGGGTCCTCTCCGGCCGGCCCGGGGCCCTCCTGCCGGTCTTTCACCGGGACCGCCATCGCCCGGTCACACTCCTCGTGGAGCTCTCGTGGGCCCACGACGACGAGTGGCACATGGACAAGCTCACGCGTTGGAAGGCGCGCCACACGCGGCGCCACCGCCGTCACCGGATGATCTTCCTGGCCAACAGCGAGGCGGAGCACAGGATGATGACCGCCCGCGGCCTCGGCTCGGCGTGGGTGAGCCACAACGCCTTCGCGAGCCCGGAGACCTTCCGACCCCTGCCCGGCTGCCCGAAACGATTCGACGCCGTCTACGACGCGCGGGTCTGCCCGTTCAAGCGGCACGAGCTCGCCGCCGCGATCGAGAGCCTCGCGCTCGTCACGGCCCGGGTCGACGAGTACCACGACCCGGCCTACGTCCGCTCCGTGAAGGAGGTCCTCCCTCGCGCGCGCTGGTGCAACGACCCGCTCGCGCCGGACTACCGGAGCCTCGCCGGCGCGGAGATCAACGAGGCGATCAACGGGGCGAGGGTCGGCCTCTGCCTCTCCGCCGTCGAGGGGGCGATGTTCGCGAGCATCCAGTACCTCCTCGCGGGCCTCCCCGTCGTCTCGACGACGAGCCGGGGAGGGCGGGACGCCTTCTTCGACCCCGACTACGTCCGGATCGTCGCCGACGACCCGGCGGCCGTCGCGGAGGGAGTGCGGGAGATGGCCTCGTGCCCCGTTCCGCCCGGGGAGATCCGGCGCCGGACGCTCGAGCGGATCGAGCCTCACAAGGCCCGGCTGTTCGAGCTCCTCGACGCGATCTGCGAAACCGAGGGGAAGCCCGCGATTCCCCGGTCCCGGTGGTCCTCCTGGGCCGCGCCCCAGCTCACCCCGATCGTCGGGGCCGACGAGATCCGCCGGCGGATCGAGGACGTCCGCGGGGGGCGCGACGGTGGCTGAGGAACGCCTCCGCACGCTCGTCTCGAGCGCGGCCTGGGCGCTCCGCAGGACCTGGGCCGTCCACCGGGGCCTGACGGCGACGCTCGTCGTGGCCTCCCTCGTCCGCAGCCTCGTCCCGGCCGGGGTCGTCCTCGCGGCACGCGGCCTGATCAACGCGGTGTCCGCGGGGCTCGGAGGCGGGACGGCGGGGCTGCCGGCGCTCGTCCCGTGGCTCCTCCTCGGGGTCGGCTGCACGGCGCTGGAGGCCCTGGCGCGGGCGGTCCACGACTACGCGAGCCGGCGCCTCCAGGGCGAGCTCACGGTGTCGCTGACGGACGAGATCCTCGTCCACGCGGCCCGGCTCGAGCCGGCGCACTTCGAGGACCCCCGCTTCCAGGACCTCCTCGAGCGGGCGCGGAGGGACACGGCGGGGAGCTTCGGGAAATTCCTCGAGAGCGCCCTCGGGGCCTGCGCCGAGAGCGTCCGGATCGCGTCGCTGACGGCCGTCCTCGTCTACATCGAGCCTCTCGTCGCCCTCGCTCTCCTCGTCGTCGGCGCCCCGTTCCTCCTCGCGAAGTGGCGCTTCGCCCGGATGCGCTACGAGGAGGAGCAGCGGAGGACGACGAGCCGGCGCTGGATCTCCTACTTCGTCTCCCTCCTCGTCGACGCGCGCTCCGTCCCCGAGGTCCGCATCCTCGGCATCGGGCCTCTCCTCGTCGGGCGGTTCCGGGCGATCGCGGAAGGGTTCCGGTCCCGCGACGCCCGCCTGCACCGTCTCGTCCTCGCGGGGGACTCCGTCTTCATCGCCATCTCGGTCGCCGCCTTCTGGGCCGCGTTCGTCTGGGTCGCCCTCGGCGCGCTCCGCGGAACGGTGACGATCGGAGACGTCGCCGTCTTCGGCGGCGTGACGGCGCGGATGAGCTTCGCCATCGAGCAGGTCGTCGCCGCGTTCACGGGCGCCCTCGAGAGCACCCTGTTCATCTCGAACCTCCTCGCGTTCCTGGGGCTCGAGCCGCGGCACGGGGCACCGGCCGCGGCCGGAAGGATCGCGGCTCCCGCCGCCCTCGAGGCGAAGGGGCTCGGGTTCGCCTACCCGGGAGCGCCCCGCGAGGTCCTGTCGGACCTGTCGCTGTCGGTCGCGGCCGGGGAGATCGTCGCGCTCGCCGGCGGGAACGGCGCCGGGAAGACGACGCTCGCCAAGCTCCTCGCGCGCCTCTACGAGCCCGGCCGCGGGACGGTCCTCCTGGGCGGCGTCGACCTGACCGCCGCGCCGCCCGAGCGGGCCCACGCGAGCGTCGCCTTCCTCTTCCAGGACGCCGCCCGTTTCGAGGCGACGCTCTCCGAGAACGTGGCCTACGGCGACTGGGAGAGCCTGGGCCGCGAGCCGGAGCGCGTCGAGGGCGTCGGCCGGCGGGCCGGCCTCGACGCGCTGGCGGCGGGGATGCCGCAGGGCTACGCCACGCTCCTCGGGCGGATGTTCGGGGAATACACCCCCTCGGGCGGGGAGTGGCAGCGGATCGCGCTCGCGCGGACGCTGGCGCGAAACGCGGCGCTCCTGATCCTCGACGAGCCGACGCTTCACCTCGACCAGCAGGCGGAGCGGTTCTTCCTCGAGAACCTCGGGTCGCTCTGCGCGGGCCGGACGGTCGTCCTCATCACGCACCACCCGCCTCTCCTCGC
>CAZNSS010000455.1:0-3771 GCA_964575465.1 uncultured Holophagales bacterium
GTGGCGACGCTCAGCTTCGCCATCTGCGAGCCGGAAGGGAGCGCCTTGATCTCGGGGTCGCCGCCGAGGTGGCCGACGAGGATGACCTTGTTCACGGAACCCGCCATGGGCGTTCCTCCTCCGATACCGATTCGAATGGCGCGCGAGGATATCAGAGGCCCCCGGGTCCCGCGGCTGCGAGAATGAGCGGGTGATCCTCCTCCTCCAGCGCGTCTGCCGGGCCTCCGTCCGGGTCTCCGGCGAGACGGTCGGGGAGATCGGGCCGGGTCTCCTCGTCTTCGCCTGCGTGGAGCCCGGCGACTCGTCCGAGGCGATGGACGAGGCGGCGCGCAAGACAGTGGAGCTGCGGGTCTTCGAGGACGGCCAGGGGAAGATGAACCTCGACGTGACGCAGGCTTCGGGCTCGGTCCTCGCCGTCTCGCAGTTCACGCTCGGGGCCGACCTCTCGCGGGGGAGGCGCCCGGGGTTCGAGGGGGCGGCGCGTCCCGAGGAGGCCCGGCCGCTCTTCGGCCGCTACCTGGCGGCGCTGCGGGCGTCAGGCGTGCCCGTGGCGACCGGGAGCTTCGGCGCCACGATGGAGGTCGAGCTGGTGAACGACGGTCCCGCCACGTTCACCTGGCGAACGAAACGGAATCCGGTCGCCTAGCTCCCGGATCGGCACCGGGACGAAGCTCAGGACGAGGACGAGGAGGACGAACGCGGCGACCGCCTTGCGGCGGGGGTCGAGCGGCGCGTCTTCGTCCGCGAGGCCGGGGTGCCGGAGGCTGGAAAGTACGAAGACGATCACGGCCCAGAGCCACCAGCCGCGGTAGAGGAAACCGAGGCCGACGAGGAGCAGCAGCACGGGCCAGCGGAAGAGGCGGTGGCGGCGGCCGAAGACCGCGTAGATCGTGTGCCCGCCGTCGAGCTGGCCCGCCGGGATCAGGTTGATCGCCGTGACGACGAAGCCCCACCAGGCCGCCATGAACGCCGGGTGCTCGACGACGTGGATGCTCGAGAACGTATGTCCCGTCAGGAGGAGCTGCAGCAGGGTCACCGCGAGCGGGTAGCCGAATGTGATCGTTCCGGCGGTCGGGGGCTCGAAGTTGAGCCGGGTGTGCCATATGCCCCAGGCCGCGAAGGGGAGCGCGACGAGGAAGCCGGCGATCGGGCCGGCGACGGCCATGTCGAAGAGGGCCTTCTTGTCGCGGATCGGTTCCCTCACGCGGATGAAGGCGCCGAACGTGCCGGGCAGCGGCACCAGCGGGAGGAACGGCAGGAAGTACGGCGGAGAAGCGTCGACGCCGTACTTTCGGCAGGTGAGGTAGTGCCCCAGCTCGTGCGCCAGGAGGATGAGGAGGAGCGGGACCGCGTAGGCGAGCCCGGCGAGGAGGTTCTCCGGCGTGATCACGAGGCCGCCGACGACGGGCCGCGGAAAGACCTGGAACAAGCCGGCGTTCCGGTCGAAGGCGGCGAGGCGGGGCTCGTAGCCCGCCGCGAGCTGCGCCCCGACGAGAGACGCCGTCCCGAAGGTCGCGAGGAGGAGGAGTGCGTGCAGCCACCAGCGTTCCCGCCGGGGAGGCGCCGCCGCGACGAATGGCGCCGGCCGCGCAAACGGGACCGGGAGGGGCTGAGGGGGCGGCGGAATCGGCGGGAGGGGTGGAAGGAGGCTGCTCAGGCCTTCTCCGGCGAGCCGGCGGCCGCGGCGGCCGCGGCAGCTGCGGCCTCGTCGCCCATGAGGTCGCGGAGCTCCTTGCCGGGCTTGAAGCGGATCGTGAAGCCGGGCGGGATCTCGACCTGCTCGTCGGGACGCTTCGGGTTCCTGCCGATCCCCCTCTTGCGCCGCTTGACGAGGAAGACCCCGAACCCCCGCAGCTCGATGCGGCCCCCCGTCGCGAGGGACCTGCGCATCGTTTCGATGATCGTCTCGACGGCCCGGGCCGCCTGGACCCTGGGGACGCCCGTCTCGTCGGTCACCCGGTTGACGAGGTCGTTCTTGATCATTCGCGCGGAGTGTAAATCAAGTCGGGTCTACAGGCTGCGAAGACGGTTCTTCAGGAGGAGGATCTCCAGCGCGACGGCCGTGAGCGCCCCGAGCCGCTTGAGCTCCATCGCTTTCGGGGGGGGCTCGTCGGGCCGGGCCTCGCCGAGGAGGAACAGGACGCTCTTCCCCTTCAGCGTCACGGGGACGGCCGCGACGACGGCAGGGTACGAGGCGCCGAGCGCCTCGAGGATCCGCCGGTTCCCGGGAAGGTTGGGGCAGGGGCCGACGTAGAAGCCGTCCGTGTTCCGGAGCGACGCGAAGAGAGACGGCTCGGAAAAGGTGACCGCGAAGGAGCGGAGCCCCTCCGGGGGCTCGGGGACGGCCGCCCAGCCGATGACGCGATCGGCCTGCGCGATGAAGAGCGCGGCGCGCCGCAGGAGCCTGCCGGCCTCGCGAAGGACGGCGGCCGCGATCTCGTCTCGCGACTCGGCCCTCGCGAGGCTCGCGACGAGGTCTGCCGGGGCCGCCTCCTCGACCAGGGGGGCGACCTCCTCGCCGCCGACCGCGCTCGTCGGCTCGTAGGAGACGGGCGGAGTGATCGGACCCGACCGGAGATTCTTCTCCTCGTTCTCACCGAGCTCGATGTGCGGGAGGGGCGCGGGCGTGGATCTCGGAGCAGGGGGAGAGTCGGGAGGGGCCGGCGGCTCCGGGGCCGCCGGGGGCGCCGCGATCTCGGGCGCGGGCGGCTCGGTACCGATGGTCCGGGACCTGGGGCCGGGAATCTCCCCGGAGATCGGCCGCATCCCGGGCGACGACGAGCGGAGGAACGGCTTCGGCGTCTTCGGGGGCGAGACGGCGACCATCCCGCCGCCCGCGTCGAGCCTCTCGGCGAGGTCGCGATAGCGGGTGTCGAGGGCGGTCCCGTAGTGCTTCGCGAGGGCGACGTGGATCCGGACGTCGAGGGCGACGAAGGGACTGATCGCCAGCCCGGTGAGGAACGAGACCTCGTCGAGCGCGGGGAGGTCCTTCGGGTCGCGCATCGCGAGAGAGAGGTTCCTGCCGAGGCGCTTGAACGGCACGACGAAGAGGTTCGCCGCGAGCTTGGCCGGAACGAGCCGGAGGATGTCGGGGCGGATGTCGACGAGGTCCCCCGGGGTGCACGTGGCGACCCCGTGCTGGACGGCGAGAGCCCGCAGGAGCAGGTCTTCACGGACGCCCCCCAGCTCGAGGAGGTTCGTGCAGAAGCGTCCTTTCAGCTTCACCTGCTGGGCGAGAGCCCGGTCCCTCAGCTCGGCGGTGACTGCCTTCCCCCCGAAGAGGATCTCTCCGATCCGACGTCGCACCCGGAGAATCTAGCAGGAACAGCCTCCGCCGCCGGTTAGAATCCGCTCGACATGACGGGAAGACCGCTCCGAGTCCTCATCGCCAAGCCCGGCCTCGACGGCCACGACCGCGGCGCGAAGGTCGTCGCGCGAGCCCTCCGCGACGCCGGGATGGAAGTCATCTACACCGGCCTGCGCCAGACGCCCGAGCAGGTCGCGGCCGCCGCGGTCCAGGAGGACGTCGACGTCGTCGGCCTGTCCATCCTCTCCGGCGCGCACAACGTCCTGGTTCCCGAGATCATCGCCGCCCTCTCGCGGCGGGGCGCGGAGGGGGTCTCGGTCGTCGTCGGCGGGATCATCCCCGAGAAGGACATCCCGGGCCTGACGAGCGTCGGCGTGAAGGCCGTCTTCCCGCCGGGGACCCCGACGACCACGGTCATCGAGACCGTTCGCGGCCTCGCCCGGCCGGCGTAGGGTCGCCGCGCG
>CAZNSS010000456.1:0-3769 GCA_964575465.1 uncultured Holophagales bacterium
CTCGCCTACGACGACCGGTTCCTCTACGTGGCCCTCGAGTGCGACGACCCGGAGCCGAGGAAGATCCGGGCGCCGTTCTCGCAGCGAGACGTCCTGGGGGGCGACACGGACTACGGCGGGATCATCCTCGACACCCGCAACGACGGCCGGACGGCGATCTTCTTCCTCGCCAACCCGCGCGGCGTCCAGTACGACGCCGTCACCGACGACGGCAACGAGGACTCGTCTCCCGACTTCTTCTGGGACTCGGCGGGGAAGATCACTGCTTCCGGCTGGACGCTCGAGATCCGGATCCCGTTCTCCTCGCTCCGGTACGAGAGGAAGGACCCGCAGACGTGGGGGATCCTCGTCTACCGCAACCGCCCGAGGGACTTCCGCTACCAGATGTTCTCGGCGAGGCTCCCTCGCGGGCGGAACTGCTTCATCTGCTCGGAGAACTCGCTCACGGGCCTCACGGGGCTGCCGCCCGGCGGAAACCTCGTCGCGGCTCCGTACGTGACGGCGTCGAAGGAGTCGGTCCCGCGAGAGGGCGGCGGCCTCGAGGGGAAGCCGGCGGAGCTCGACGCGGGCCTCGACGTGAAGTGGACCCCCTCGGCGTCGGTGGCCCTCGACGCCACGCTCAACCCCGACTTCTCGCAGATCGAGTCGGACGTCGCCCGGATCGGCGTCAACGAGCGGTTCGCGCTCTTCTACCCCGAGAAGCGCCCGTTCTTCCTCGAGGGGGTCGACCTCCTCTCGACGCCGGTGCCCGCGGTCTACACGCGATCGATCACGTCCCCGCGCTGGGGCCTGCGCGGGACGGGGAAGCTCGACTCGACGAGCTGGACCGCCCTCGTCGCGCAGGATCGGGGAGGCGGCAGCGTCATCATCCCGGGGCCGAACGGCTCGGAGCTCGCGGACCAGGACTTCTCCTCGCTCGACTTCATCGGCCGAGCCCGCCACGACCTGGGCCGCTCGTTCGTCTCGTTCCTCGTCACCGACAAGGAGGTCCACGGAGGCGGAAACAACCGGGTCCTCGGGCCCGACTTCCGCTTCAGCCCGAACGAGGCGGACACGATCACCGGGCAGCTCCTCTTCTCGCGGAGCGACACGCCCGACCGGCCCGAGCTGGCGGCGGAGTGGAACGGCCAGACTCTCTCGGGCCACGGGGCCGACGTCTGGTGGGCGCACTCGACCGAGAAGGTCGACTGGGCCGCCGAGTTCAAGGACTTCTCCGACGGGTTCCGCGCCGACCTCGGGTTCGTGCCGCAGGTGGGCTTCCGCGAGGGGTACGTGGACGGCGGCTACACGTTCCGTCCGAAGGGGTTCTTCTCTCGCATCCGGACCTTCCTCTTCGCCGACTACATCGCCGACCGCGAGGGGGCCCTCCTGAGCCAGGTCGTCTCTCCCGGCTTCGGCTTCGACGCGAAGTACAACAGCTTCGCCCGTTTCGAGCTCCGGAGCGAGAAGGTCCTCGCGGGGGACACCGTCCTTCCCCGGGCGCGCGTCGTCTACACCCTCCAGACCGCGCCGGTCGGCTGGCTCGGGAGGATCACGGTCGACGGGGCGATCGGCGAGGAGATCGACTTCGTCGGCGCGCGGCGAGGGCACGGCGGGCGGACCGCCGCGAGCGTGATCGTGCGGCCCGGCAATCACCTCGAGCTGGACCTCCGCGGGGAGATCCAGTGGATGGACCTGAAGCCCCCGGGCGAGTCCGGGTCGAAGCGGCTCTTCACGGCCTGCGTCGAGCGTCTGAAGGCCACCTGGACCCTCACCGCGAGGAGCTACGTGCGCGTCATCGGCCAGTACGTGGAGACGCGCGCCAACCCCGAGCTCTACGCCGAGCCCGTCGAGGAGAGGTCGGGGTCGTTCTCGGCGTCGGCCCTCGTCGCCTACAGGCTGAACTGGCAGAGCGTCGCCTTCCTCGGGTACGGCGACGCGCGGACGCTTGCGGAGAATGGGGGGCTGCCCCCCGGGAACCGCCAGCTGTTCCTCAAGATCTCTTACGCCTTCCAGCGCTGAGGGGCCGATCCCAGCGTAGACTTTCCACAGGTACTCCCGGTCCTGCGGACGGTTCCACGGCCCCGAAGGCCGGGGGAGAGGTGGTCATGCTCGCCCGAGAACGGCTCTCGAAATGCCCGACCTGCAAGGGGAGCGGCCTAGGCGGTCCCTGTGCGCGCTGTCGCTCCCTGGGGCGGATCCGGTTCCAGGGGAACGAGGAGCACTGGATCCTCTGCGGCTACTGCCGGGGGACGGGCACCGTCGACTGCCCGCGTTGCGCGCGGGAGGGGCGGATCCGCTGGTTCTCGTTCCACTGCCCGAAATGCGGCTTCGCGGGGCCCGAGTCCGAAGGAAGCCTCGACGAGCTCTACGCCGACCTCTGCCCGAAGTGCGGGAACTACTGAGCGGTCTCCGCCGCGGGGCTCAACCCACCGCGCGGGCGAGGACGGCGTCGCCGACGATCCGGGCCGCCTCGTCGATCGGGGTCCGGTCGACGTTGATCACGAGGTTGTAGAGCAGCGGGTCGTCGACGTCGACCTGGAAGTAGCGGCGGAGGAAGCGCTGGCGCGCCTTGTCCTCGGCCTCGATCCAGGCGGTCGCCGCCTTCTTCGACAGGCCGCGCTGCTCGCCGATCGCCTCGACGCGGCTCTCGAGCGAGGCGACGAGGCGGACGTGGAACGCCTGGACCCGGTGGGCGAGGATCACGTTCGCGCCACGCCCGACGAGGACGACGTTTCCCATCTCGGCGAGGCGCAGGATCGTCTCGGTCGTTTCCTGGATGGGCCTCCAGGTGGCGCGGTGGAGGCCGAGGAGCTCCTCGATGACGAAGGAGACGCCGGAGAGGTGGTCCTCGGGCGACCACGAGGCGAGCCGCTCGGGGAGG
Source organism: uncultured Holophagales bacterium (assembly GCA_964575465.1). GTDB lineage: Bacteria > Acidobacteriota > Thermoanaerobaculia > UBA5066 > UBA5066 > UBA5066. The sequence continues at coordinate 2,864 of CAZNSS010000456.1, forward strand.
GCGTCGTCCTCGAGGATCTTGTCGACGAGCTCCTTGTCGACGAGGACCCAGCGCCCCTTCCCCTTCGGCTGGGACTTCTCGAGGTAGGCGCAGAGCGCCTCGCCGAAGGTCTTCCCGCCGGCTCCCGTCTGGCGGGAGACGGTGACGACGGGGCGTCGCCGCTCCCGCGCCTTCGGGGGCCCGTCCGGATTGGCGCCGAGGTGGGCGGCGACGAAGGCGAGGGTCCGGGCTTCGGACGAGGCAGAGGTCATGGCGATCCTCCTTCCGGGTCACGAAGGGGAGGGGACGGAAGGAAGTCTACGCCCCATGCTGCGTCGCGGCGGATATGATCACGGACCGGTCCCGACCCGATTCCCGACGCACCCGGAAGAAGGAGCAGAGGCGGATGAAGTACGAAGGACAGGCCATCCAGACCGTTCCGCTGGACGGAGGCTTCGTCGAGCTGAAGTTCGACCTGAAGGCGGACTCCGTCAACAAGTTCAACGCCCTGACGATGGGTGAGCTGAGGGAGGTCGTGGAGGGCCTGACGAAGGCGCCTCCGAAGGGGCTCCTCGTGACGAGCGGCAAGGACGTCTTCATCGTCGGCGCCGACGTCACCGAGTTCCTCGGCCACTTCAGGCGAACCGAAGAGGAGCTGGCGGCGTGGCTCCTCGAGGCCGACGCGGTCTTCAACGCCATCGAGGACCTCCCCTGCCCGTCCGTCGTCGCGATCAACGGCTTCTGCCTCGGCGGAGGCTTCGAGCTGGCGCTCTCGGGCCACTTCCGCGCCGCTTCGACCGCCGCGAAGGTCGGCGTCCCCGAGACGAAGCTGGGCATCTTCCCCGGCTGGGGCGGCACGGTCCGGCTCTCGCGGATGTGCGGGGCCGACAACGCGATCGAGTGGATCGCGACGGGCGAGCAGTACCC
>CAZNSS010000457.1:0-3760 GCA_964575465.1 uncultured Holophagales bacterium
TCCGAGATGCTCGTCGAGACGCGCGTGAAGGAGGGGGAGATCCACCGCGTGGAGCCGGGGCAGAAGGCCGAGGTCCGCCTCGAGGCCTTTCCCGACGAGACCTTCGCCGCCACCGTCCTCCGGCTCGGCGCCCTCACCGCGGGCGACCGCGGCGAGGCGCGCACCTTCCCCCTCGTCCTGAAGCTCGAGAAGGCCGACCCGCGCCTCCGCCCCGGGATGACCGCCCAGGCGCTCGTCCTCGCCGGCGAGGTGAAGGACGCCGTCCAGATCCCGGTCGACGCCGTCCGCTACGAGGCCGACCAGGCCGTCTGCACCGTCCGGACCGTCACCGGCACCGAGACGCGCCGCGTGAAGACCGGCCGGAGCAACGCCTTCTTCGTCGAGGTCCGCGAAGGGCTCTCCGAAGGCGACGTCGTACTCATCTCCCGCTGATTCCGGGGTCTGGGGTCAGGTCTCGAACGGTGTATTGTTCTTCGAACAATACACCATTCGAGACCTGACCCCACGTCCTAGGGCTTCTTCGGCGCGGCCCGCGCGATGGCGTCGAGGAAGCCCATGTTCGTGCCGGTCAGCCAGTGGCCTCCGTCGACGGGGAGGCAGGTGCCGGTGACGTAGCCGGCCTTCGCCTCGTCGGCGAGGAAGGCGATCGACTCGGCGACCTCCTCGGCGGTCGTGTAGCGGCGGAGGGGAATCGACTCGACGATCGCCTTCGCGAGCGTCTCGTCGAGCCAGAGGTTCCTGTCGGTCCCCTCGGAGCGGAACGGTCCCGGCGAGACGGCGTTCGCGCGGATGCCGTGGCGCGCCCACTCGACGGCGAGGGTTCGCGTGAGGGCGAGGACCCCCGCCTTCGCGGCGGCCGAGTGGATGACGCCCGGCCCCGCTCCCCAGGCGTAGTCGGCCACGATCGTCACGATCGAGCGCCCCTTGCCGTCGGATGCGTGTGCCTCGATCATCTCCCGGCCGAAGGCCGAGCAGCAGTAGAAGGTCCCGTTCAGGACGATGTCGATGACCGCCTTCCAGCCGTTCGGCGAGAGTTTCTCGGCGGGGCAGACGAAGTTGCCGGCGGCGTTCGCGAGGAGGACGTCGAGGGCGCCCCACCTCTCGTGGAGGGCGGCGGCCATCTTCGCGACGTCGTCGTCGTAGCGGACGTCGCAGGTGAAGGTCGCGACGCCGGATGCGCCCGCCGCGGCGATCTCCTCTGCCGCCGCCGCGAGCACCCCCGCCCGCCGGCCGCAGATCGCCACGCGGTCTCCCTCGCGCGCGAAGCGGAGCGCCGACGCCTTCCCGAGCCCCGTTCCTCCTCCCGTCACCAGAACCGTCCTCGCCATCGCACCCTCCTGTCACCGTCCGGGCAGCCCGGCCACGTTACCTCCGAACCCCGGGCCGCTCCCTATACTCCTCCCCGTGAACCGCCTGCGCTGGACCTCCCTCCCGGCCGCGACCGGCGAGGACCGGGCCCTCCTCGCCGCGATCGCGGACGCGAAGGGGCGCCGGAACGTCACCGTCGTCGCGCCTGACGGACGGGAGAGGACGCTCGCGGCGACCCTCTCGATCGAGGTGGCCGAGCCCTTCGACGGCAAGGCCGACGTCCTCGTCCGGCTGGCGTTCGAAGGGGACGGCCCCGACGACGGCGAGCGGCTCGTCGGCGAGCCCTGGGAGCTCCTCGACCGCTTCCTGGCCGGGGCCGAGGCGGGAGCCCGGCGAAACGCCGCCGAAGCGCGGTGACGACCCGCACGCGCCGGACGCCTCCGGCCGACCCGGTCGACCTCTTCCACCCGGCCGTCGCCGCGTGGTTCCGCGAGTCGTTTCCCGGAGGCCCGACCGCGGCGCAGCGCGGCGCCTGGCCCGCCATCGCCGCCGGGGAGAACGTCCTCCTCGTCTCGCCGACCGGCACGGGAAAGACTCTCGCCGCATTCCTCGTCGCCCTCGACGCGATCCTCCGCCGCCGCCTGGCCGGAGACGACGCGCCGCGCCTCGCGACGCTCTACGTCTCGCCTCTGAAGGCGCTCGACAACGACGTCCACCGGAACCTCGAGCTGCCTCGGGCGGGGATCGCGGCGCGCCTCGGCGCCGACGGCGTCCCGATCACGGCGGCCGTGAGGACGGGCGACACGCCGTCCCGCGTGCGGACGAGCCAGGTGAAGGCGCCACCCGACGTCCTCATCACGACGCCCGAGTCGCTCTACCTGATGCTGACCGGCTCGGGCCGCCGCGCGCTCGAGGGCGTCACGACCGTGATCCTCGACGAGGTCCATTCCGTCGCCGCGACGAAGCGCGGGAGCCACCTCGCCCTCTCGCTGGAACGCCTCGAGGAGCTCGTCGCGCGCGGCGGAGGCGCCTCGCCGCAACGCCTCGCCCTCTCGGCGACGGTCGCGCCCGTCGACGTCGTCGCCTCCTTCGCCGCCGGGACCGGGCGCCCGATGCAGCCGGTCGTCGTCGAGGCGCGCAAGGCGCTCGACCTCAGCGTGACCTCCCCCGCGACCGACTTCCGCTCGCTCCCCGACGGCTCGGCGTGGGGACCGGCGATCGAAGCGGTCGTGAACGAGGTGTCGGCCCGGAAGACGACGCTCGTCTTCTGCAACAACCGGCGGCTCGCCGAGAAGGTGGCGCGCAAGCTCTCCGACGCGACGGGGACGGAGGTCCTCACGCACCACGGGTCGGTCTCGCGGCCGGCGCGCGAGAAGATCGAGAAGGAGCTGAAGTCGGGCGCTCTCCCGGTCCTCGTCGCGACCGGCTCGCTCGAGCTCGGGATCGACGTCGGCCACGTCGACTCCGTCGTCCTCCTCGAGAGCCCGAAGGGGATCGCTCGGGGCCTGCAGCGCGTCGGGCGCTCGGGGCACCTCGTCGGCGAGACGGCGCGCGGCCTCTTCGTCCCGCTCTACCTCGACGACCTCTTCGAGAGCGCGGCGACGGCCGAGGCGATGCGGGAGGGGGCGGTCGAGGAGACGCGCCCTCCCGACTTCCCGCTCGACGTCCTCGCGCAGCAGCTCGTCGCCGAGAGCGTCGCCCGCGCGGCCGACGGTCTCGCCGTCACCTCGGCCGACCTCTTCGCCCTCGCGCGCAAGGCGTACCCCTACCGCGCGCTGCCCCGCTCCCTCTTCCTCGAGACGCTCGCGATGCTCTCGGGGAAGTACCCGAAGGAGCGCTTCGCCGCGCTGGCGCCGAAGCTCGTCTGGGACCGCGCGACGGACCGCGTGACGCCGCTCCCCGGCGCGCGGATCGCGGCGCTCCTCGACGGCGGGACGATCGGCGACCGCGGCTCCTTCCGCGCCGTCCTCCGCGACCGGAAGACGGCCGTCGGCGAGCTCGACGAGGAGTTCGTCCACGAGACGAAGGAAGGCGACGTCTTCCTCCTCGGCTCGCGGACCTGGCGCGCGGTCGAGATCGGGCACAGCACCGTCGTCGTCGAGGAGGCCCACGGCCAGCCCGCCCCGCGGATGCCCTTCTGGCGGGGCGAGGGGCTCGGGCGGACCGGCGCCCTCGGCGAACGGATCGGGAGGCTGAAGCGCTTCGTCGCCGAGCGGCTCGACGACCCCGGCCTGAACGACCTCGTCGCGGCCCGCTGGGCGACGACTCCCGACGCGTCCTCCGCGATCGTCGGCTCGGTGAGGCGGGAAGCGACGGAGTCGGGCGGGCTCGCCTCCGACCGCGCGATCGTCTTCGAAACCTTCCCCAACGACCTCGGCGACCCGTGCATCGTCGTCCGCTCGCTCTTCGGCCGCGGCGTGAACCTCCCCTGGTCGCTCGTCCTCTCGGCCGT
>CAZNSS010000458.1:0-3752 GCA_964575465.1 uncultured Holophagales bacterium
CCTCCTCCGACCGGAGCAGCGAGAGCCGGCGCCTCAGGTCGCGCGCCAGGGCGCGCGCAGCCTCGCCGTCCCTTTCTCCAGGGACCCCGCGAAAGAGGCGCGCGAGCGCCTCGAGGCGGCGCAGGGCGACCCGGACGTCGTGGACGAGATCGTCGTCGCCCCCCGTCCGTGCCCGGTCGGCGAGCGCACGGAGCCTCGCGCCCTGGGCGGCGAGGGTCTGCTCGAGGAGGCCGAGGATCGAACCGGGGCGGGGAGACACGACGGCGGACCTTCCCGCCGATCCTATTCCCGAGGCGCGGGGAGCGCTCCCGGCGTCTCTCAGGCCGGCTCGCCGGAGCGCGCCGGGAGCTCGAGCGCCGGGTACCCGATGTGGTACCCCTGCGCCCGGTCGACGCCCAGCTCGCGGAGGATGGTCAGGATCTCCGGGGTCTCGACCCCCTCGGCGACGGTCTTCACGCCGAAGCCTCGGCAGATCTCGGCGATGCCGCGGACGAAGACCCGGTTCTCCATCTTGAGCGGCAGGTCGCGGACGTAGCTCTGGTCGAACTTGAGCGTCGACATCGGCAGGTCGCGGAGGTACCGGAACGAGCTGAAGCCGACCCCGAAGTCGTCGAGGGCGAACTTGAAGCCCTCGGACGTCAGGGCGTTCGTGAAGTCCTGGACGCGCCCGAGGTCACGCAGCGCGGCGGTCTCGGTGATCTCGAACGTGATGCGCGACGGGCGGATCCCCTTCAGCCGCGCGAGGCGCGAGATGTCGGCGACGAGCGCGTCGTCCTCGAAGTCGAGGCCGGAAAGGTTGATCGAGAGCTCGAGGTCGGGAGAGATCTTCTTCCGCGCGGCGATGAGGGCGTCGAACGTCCCGCCGATGACGACCCGGTCGATGGCGGTGACGAAGCCGAATCGCTCGGCGGCGTCGAGGAACTCGTCGGGGCTCGTGAGCGACCCGTCTTCCTCCCTGAGGCGGACGAGCGTCTCGGCGGCGACGATCCGACCCGTCGCGACCTCGGAGATCGGCTGGAACAGGGGCACGAAGCGTCCGGCCGAGAGGGCCGCCCGGATGCGGTCGGCCTGCCCGTGGAGGAGGCCGATCCGCTCCCTCTCCCGCGCGTTCGGGTCGTGGAGGATGAAGCGGGCCCGCCCGCGCGCCTTGGCCTGGTGCATCGCGAGGTCGGCGGCGAGCATCAGGTCGGAGGTCCGCTGGCCGTGCGCGGGGTAGACCGCGACGCCGACGCTCGCCGTGATCTGGAGCCTCCTCCCTTCGAAGGTCGGCGAGAACTCCGTCAGGAACCTCACCAGGTTGTCGGCCTCGAGGGCCGCCTCGGCGGAGGTCGTGTCGGGAGAGAGGAGACCGAACTCGTCGCCTCCGAGCCGGGCGAAGACCTTGCCGGGCCGGAGGCCCTGACGGAGCGCCTCGCCGAGACGCTTCAGGTACTCGTCCCCGGCCGCGAGCCCGTGGGTGTCGTTCAGCGCCTTGAAGTCGTCGAGGTCGAAGAAGAGGAGGGCGATCGAGCGGTGGCTCACGGTCGCCTCCTCGATCGCCTGGTCGAGGAGCTTCTGGAACGCCGCACGGGTGACGAAACCGGTGGCCGGGTCGCGGAGCTCGCCGTGCTCGCCGGACGGAGGGCCGTCGGGGTGCCCGCCCCTCCCCGCGGGAGCGTGAAACGAGGAGACCTCCCGGGCGGAGGCGACGATTCGGGTCGGCTCCGCCTCGCCGAGCCGGCGGGCCGAGACCCAGAAGACCTTCTGGCGGGCCCCTTCCTCGAACGTGACCCGGACCTCGACGTTCGAGGTGCCGCCCGGCTCGAGAGCGGCGGAGAGGAGCCGGTCGCGGGTCTCGCCGTCGGCCCAGAAGGGGAGGAGCTGCCCGAGCGGCGTCCCCTCCCCGGCCGGGTCGGGCGTCCCCTGCTGGCGTGCCGCGACGTTCGCCCCGAGGAGCCGCCCGCCGCCGTCGAAGACGGCGAGCGCGTCGGGACAGGCGTCGAAGACCTCCGCCTCGATCGTCGGCACCGGCATGGCCGCCTTCTGCAGCGAGACGGTGTCGTACCCCTGGCGGCGCCGGCGTTCTCTCACGCGCTCGCTCCCGTCCCCTTCGCCTCTCCCGCGAGGGCGAGGAGGGGCGCTCCGGTCAGGCGGTAGACCTGCCACTCGTCCATCGGCACGGCTCCGAGGCGCTCGTAGAAGCCGATCGCGGGGGCGTTCCACTTCAGGACGCTCCACTCGAGGCGTCCGCAGCCCCGCTCGACGGCGAGGGAAGCGAGCGACTCGAGGAGACGCCGGCCCAGGCCGAGCCCGCGCTGCTCGGGGACGACGAAGAGGTCCTCGAGGTAGATGCCGGGCTTCGTCAGGAAGGTGGAGTAGTTGTGGAAGAAGAGCGCGAACCCCGCGGGCACGCCGCCGACCTCCGCGATCAGGACCTCGGCGAAGGGCCGTGCGCCGAAGAGGTGCGCAGCCAGGGCGGCCTCGTCGGCGACGCAGTCCCGGGCGAGGCGCTCGTACTCGGCCAGCGCGTGGACGAGGCGCACGACGACGGGGACGTCGTCCGGCGTGGCGGGCCGTATCTGGATCAACGGTTCGACTGGCACGGCGGGGGGATTATCGCGCGTCGCGCAGGATCTGCACGGCGACCGCCGTCGTGCCGTTGATGACGAACTGGATCCCGATGACCGCGGTGATGAGCGCCATCACCTTGTTCGTCACTTTCCGGCCCGTCTCGCCGAGCCCCCGGGTGACCGCCGGGGCGGCGAGGAGGATGGCGAGCGTGAGCGAGAGGACCGCGACGAGCGCGGACGCGAGCGCGAGGCGGTGACTCGCCCCGTTCGCCTGCCCGACGAGGACCATGACCGCGGAGATGGCGCCCGGCCCGGCGATGAGCGGGATCCCGACCGGGACGATGGAGGGGTCGCGCCCGGGCGCGGCCGTCTCGGGGACCTCCTCGTGGCCGTGCTCGAGCGCGCGGAGCGACATGAGCGCGAAGAGGATTCCCCCGGTGATCTGGAACGCCGGCACCGTGATCCCGAAGAACGCGAAGATCGCGCCCCCGGCGGCGCTGAAGACCGCGAGCGTCGTCAGCGCCGTCAGCGTCGCGCGAAGCGCGGCCCGCCTCCTCTCGGCGTCGGTCATCCGCGCCGTCAGCGCGACGAAGACCGGCGCGCCGGAGAGCGGGTTGATGACGGAGAAGAGCGAGGAGAAGGCGAGGACGGCGAAGGGAAAGGGGGCGACGGGCTCGTTCATCGTGCCGGCGGGGCCGGGTGGCTATCATACGGACAGCGCCGCGACGGGAGCCGCGGGCCGACCTCGAGATGACCCGTTCCGACGACGCTTCCCCGGGCGGCACCCGCCTCGCCCCCTACTTCGGCCTCCTGACGCGGCGCGTCCAGCGCGCGCGGCTCGAGGCCGCGCTGCCGCACGTCCCGCCCCTGGCCCGGCTCCTCGACCTCGGCTGCGGTCTGACCGATCTGCCGGCCCGCTTCCCGTCGTACGTGGGCTGTGACCGGAATCCCGTCGTCCTCTCCGAGATGCGTCTCCGCCACCCCGGTGCCTCCTTCGTCGCCTGGGACGTCGACGCCGACGAGCCCCCCGCGGAGGTCCTCGCCGGCGCCCCCTACGAGGCGATCCTGATGCTCGCGATCCTCGAGCACCTCCCGTCGCCGGTCCGCGCCCTCTCTCGCGCCGCCGCCCTCCTCGCCCCCGGGGGACGGATCCTGGCGACGACGCCGCACCCGCTCGGGCGGCTTCCGCTCGAGGCCGGGGCG
>CAZNSS010000459.1:0-3747 GCA_964575465.1 uncultured Holophagales bacterium
CCGCTCGTCCTGCTTCTGGCCGCCGTCCGGGACGAGCACCACCTCCTCGCGCTCTACCGAGAGCGGAAGGACGGCGGTGCGTGGGGCGCCATCGGGAAGTCGAAGTTCGTGGGCCTCAGGTTCCGGGACCCCGTCTTCCGGACCCCGCGGGAGCTCGCGATGAGCTACTTCGAGAGCTACTACAACGAGGACGCGGAGAAGACCCTTCGCGCGATCTCGCGCCCCATCGACCTCTCGCGCCGGGACGGGCGGGACTGGGAGCGCGCCGAGGAAGACGTCTGGGATCTGAGCGAGTGGATCGGCCTCCACCCGGTGCAGCCGCTCGTCACGCCCGCCCAGGCGCGAAGGCTTCGCCGCGTCGAGCCGGTGGCCTTCGCGCAGGGCCTCCTGCCGGGTCTCACGCACCCGCCCAGGGAGAAGATCGGGGGCTGAGGGACCACGGTGCTCCCGGACTGCGGTCGAGATCCGCCGCCGTTCCGATATATCCAGCCGGAATGAAATCTTCTATCCTCGCGGCCCTCTCGTCCCTCGCGGCTCGTACGAACAGCCCCCCGTACCGGCCGCCGACAGGTCCCGGCTCGTCCATCTCATCAGCAGGGGCTGAGGTCGCTCCCACGGCCCGAGCGCATACGCGGGCGGTGCGGCTGCCCGCAGGAGGTCCGAAGTGAATCGACCCGCGAAGAGCGTCTTTTCCGTCGCCGGCGTCGTCCTCGCCGCTGCCACCTCGGTCCACCCTCTCGCCGCCGAGGAGGCCGCCCCCGCGGCGCCGAAGGCGATCGCCCTCTCCGGCTCCGTGAAGAAGCCGGGCCCGGTCGACTCCGCGGCACTCTCGGCCCTCCCGCGCCACGTGGTCCTCGCGAAGGTGCCGGGGCCGTCGCGCTACCGCGGGACGCTTGCGACGGAAGGCGTCGCGTTGAAGGACCTCCTCGAGAGAGCCGAAGTCGCCAAGGCTACGAACGACAACTTCGACCGGCCGCTGGACCTCGCCGTCGTCGTGACCGGGCGGGACGGCAAGAAGGTCCTCTTCTCCTGGGGCGAGCTCTTCCTCCTCGGCGACGAGGGGGCCGCACTCCTCGTCGACCGGCTGCGCCCGCTCGTCCCGCACCACCACGAACAGATCGACGACGCGCGGTTCGCCCCGGACGCCTGGCTCGGCGTTCCCGCCCGCGAGAAGCTCGACGTCTCCGGCTGCGCCGGCTGCCACGACGGCGGCAAGCTCGGGAAAATCGACGTCCCCCGCGGCATCTGCCTCGTCCCGACGCGCGACGCGAACGGACGCCGCTTCGTCGAGGACGTCGTCTCGATCGAGGTCCGCCAGGCCGGCTTCCTCGCACCCGCGAGGAAGCGTGACCTCGCCGACCCGTGGGTCGAAGCGCCCGTGCTCGTCCTTCCCGACGGCAGCTCGACACCCCTCGACGTCAAGGCTCTTGCTCCGGTCGCCCGCGCCGGAGGAGAGGACGACGGGATCGGCCTCGGTCGCGGCTTCCACGGCCACCGGGCCTTCGCGGGAGCGAGCCTCGCGGCGCTCCTTCGATCGAAGCTCCCGTCCGGGACAGACCCGGCCCTCGCCTTCGTCGTCGTCACCGGGAGCGACGGCTATCGGTCGCTCTACTCCGGCGGCGAGATCCTCCTTTCCCGCTACCCGGAAAACGTCCTCCTCATCGACACCGAGGGAGGCAAGCCGCTCCCCCGAAAATCCGGCCGGCTCGAGTCCTACGCGCGGGCCGACTTCTTCGTCGATCGATCCGTCCGAAACCTCGCCGAGGTGAGGGTCCTCCTCGCCCGCTGAGGGTCGGCCGGCAGGGCCGGAGCCGCAGGGTCGGACTCATCGGCGCCCGGATGGGCGGCACCGTTCCGGATTCTCCGCGCCGCGACCGTCCCGATATATCCCGTAGAATAGATTGGTTTGAGCGACCTCGCCCTGGGGCGGTCCGTCCGCCGCGGCTCAGGAGAGAAGGCGTTTCAGGCGCCGCCAGCGGCCGTCCAGCGCGCGGCGCGCCTCGGCCTCCATCTCCCCGTAGAGGGCGAGGACCTCGCCCCCGAGCTCCGTGACGCGCGCCCCCCCGTGGCCGGCGCCGCCGCGCGAGAGCGCGACGAGCGGCGCGCGGAAGCCGCGGTTCATCGTCCGGACGAGCCCCCATGCGTGCATGTACGACATCCCGAGCTCTTCCGCCGCGACGCGGAGGCTCCCGTTGCGGCCGATCGCCTCCAGGAGCTGGGCCATCCCGGGCCCGAGGAGAACATCTCCGCCACGCACGACGCGGAGCCGCGGCTTCAGGACCGCCGCCTCCGGCGCCGCGCCCTTCTCCGGTCTCCGCGTCGATCCCTTCACGCAACTTCTCCGGCGGTCCGCGAGTCTCTCAGGTTTCCGGCGGGAACCGAAGGGCTGGACGGGACGCCGTCTCCGAACGGAGGACCCATGCACAAGGCCATTCGGCTCCTTCTCGCCGGCGCGGCCTGCGCCGCATTCGCCGCCTTCCCCGCCCGAGCCGACGACCCGAAGCCCGCCGAGCCGGCCTACGAGGCCTACGCGCTCGCCCGCGTCACCGTGACGGCCGAGGCCGAGGCCGTGGACCAGACGGCCCTCACCGTCGCCGTGACCGCCGAGCAGATCGCCGCCCGCAACGCGAAGAACGTCGCCGAGGCGCTCGCTGCCGTGCCGGGCCTCCGCGTCTCCACGGGCCGGAAGAACGAGCCGACCGTCTACGTGCACGGCTTCGACCAGAGCCGCGTCCAGGTCCTCGTCGACGGTGTCCCGTACTACGAGGCGAACTACGGCAAGCTCGACCTCGCGCAGATCCCGACGGACAACGTCGCGCGGATCGAGATCACGAAGGGCTCCGCCTCGGTCCTGACCGGCGCGAACGCCCTCGGCGGGACGATCAACATCATCAGCAAGACCGCAGGCCCGAAACCCTTCACCGAGCTCCTCGTCGAAGGAGGCGACTACTCGACCGGGCGCTTCGTGGCGACGCACGGCGCGAAGAACGGCGCACTCAGCTACTGGCTGAACGTTTCGGGGCAGACGAGCGACGGGACACCCGTCTCCGGCTCCTACGAGCCGAAGATGGGCGTCATCCAGCAGAAGAACCCTACGAAGAACACCCCGGCGATCCTCGAGGACGGCGGGAGCCGCGAGAACTCCGACGCGAAGCAGCGGAACGCCTGGGCCAAGCTCGGGTGGGAGCCCTCGGCCGCCACGGCCGTCTTCCTGAACGTCCACTACTTCGATCGCGACAAGGGGGCGCCCCCGGCCACGGACGCCGTCCAGGTCTTCCTGAAGCGGCCCGCCTTCTCGCAGTTCGCGCGGATCCCGACCTATCGCGACCTCGGCCTCGACCTCGACGCGAAGCACCAGCTCGCGCCGAACCTCACGCTGAAGGCGAAGGGCTTCTGGCACGAGCACGTCGACGACTACGAGTCGTACAAGGACGAGTCCTACAGGGAGAAGATCGCCATCAGCCGTTACGAGGACTCCCTCGGCGGCGGCTCGCTCCTCGCCAACTGGCAGTCGTCCCCGGCGAACACGCTCCGGGCCTCCTTCCACCTGAAGGACGACACGCACCGCGAGCGCGACGACGCCTACCTGCCGTTCGCGGAATCCGCCTCGATGACGGGCTCCGTCGGCGCCGAGGACACGTTCGCCTTCACGAAGTCTCTCTCCGCCGTCGCCGGCGTCTCGTACGACTGGTTCGACGTGTCGAAGGCGACGAAGAACGTGACCGACGGGACGACGGGCGACTACGT
>CAZNSS010000460.1:0-3741 GCA_964575465.1 uncultured Holophagales bacterium
TCTCGATCGCCGCGAGCATCTCGGTGGTCGTCAGGCCGAACTTCGCCGCCTCGCCCCCCGACTTGGCCCACTTCCCCGAGCCGCGGGCGTAGAGCTTCGCGCGCATCCCGATCAGCGGGCGGACGCCGCGCTTCTTCGCCACGTCGAGGATCCTCTCGAGCTCCGAGACCTTCTCGAGCGTCAGGATGACGTTGCGCCCCATCCGGACGCCGTCGAGGGCGAGCCGGATGAAGGCCTCGTCCTTGTAGCCGTTCGTCGTGATGAGGCACTCGGGGCCGAGGTCCTGGGAGAGGGCCGCGATGAGCTCGGGCTTGCTCCCCGCCTCGAGGCCGTAGCCGTACTTCCGCCCCGCCTCGATGATCTCGTGGACGACGACCTTCTTCTGGTTCACCTTGATCGGGAAGACCCCGCGGTAGGCGCCGTCGTAGTCGTACTCCCTGATCGCCTTCCCGAACGCCTCGTTCAGCTCGCGCGCGGACGAGGCGAGGATCTGCGGGAAGCGGATGACCATCGGCGGCGTGATGCCGCGCCCGGCGACCTCGTCGACGATCGCTTTCAGGTCGGCGAAGCGGTGCCCCTCGCGGGTCGGGTGGACGAGGAGGTGCCCGTCGTCCGAGATGGAGAAGAAGCCCTTCCCCCACGCGTCGATGCCGTAGAGCTCCTCGGCCTCGGCGAAACGGTCGGGGGTCCGGGGGCCCTTCTTGGCGGAGCGGGAGGACGACTTCTTGGGCGCGACCGTCGGCATGGCGACGGAGTTTACGAAACGCACGGCCCGCGCGGGGGAGAGACTCCGGGAGCGAGAACGATTCGGCGCGGCCCGCGTATAAACTCGCGCCGTGTCCGAGCTCTTCCCCCCCCTCGAGCCCTTCGACGCCTTCCGCCTCCGGGTCTCCGACCTCCACGAGATCCACGTGGAGCAGGTCGGAAACCCGGAAGGCCGGCCCGTCATCTTCTTCCACGGGGGGCCGGGCGCCGGGATCTCCCCCCTCCACCGCCGATTCTTCGACCCGTCGTTCTGGCGGGTGATCCTCTTCGACCAGCGCGGCTCCGGGCGCTCGACCCCGCTCGGCGAGGTGAGGGAGAACTCGACCTGGGACCTCGTGGCCGACGCGGAGCGAATCCGCGAACGGCTCGGGATCGAGAAGTGGCTCGTCTTCGGAGGCTCCTGGGGCTCGACGCTCGGCCTCGCCTACGCCGAGACGCACCCGGAGCGCTGCACCGGGCTCATCCTCCGCGGCATCTTCCTCTCACGGAAGTCCGAGGTCCTCTGGACGTTCGGCGGTGGCGCCCAGCGGGTCTTCCCGGACGGCTGGGCCGAGTTCCTCTCGATTCTCGACGAGACCGAGAAGGCCGACGTCCTCGCCGCCTGCCACCGGCGGCTGAACTCGGACGACCCGGGCGTGCGGCGGCAGGCCGCGCTCGCCTGGAACCGTTGGGAGGAGCTCGGCTCGTACCTCGTCGCCCAGCTCCCGGTGGTCACCGAGGAGGACGTCCCGGCCGAGATCGCCCTCGCCCGGATCGAGGCGCACTACTTCGTCAACGGTGCCTTCCTCGCGACGGAGGACCAGCTTCTCCGCGACGTGGCGAAGATCCGGCACCTGCCGTGCGTCATCGTCCAGGGGCGCTACGACATGGTCTGCCCGGCCGTCTCCGCGTGGGACCTCCACGCGGCGTGGCCCGGGTCCCGCCTCGAGATCGTTCCCGCGTCGGGCCACTCCGCCGACGAGCCGGGCATCGTCTCGGCCCTCGTCGACGCGACGGAGGAGTGGAAGACGCACGCCTGACGCGGCTCGCGAGGACGGGAATCACGAAGGCGGGTGGCAGGGCCCGCCTTCGTTCTCTCCGTCCGTCGCGGGCGACGGCCGTTCTCGTCGAGCAGACTGCGTCCGGCTCCTCGCGGCCGTGTGTCAGGAGATGTCTCCGGACGTGTCCGGACACACGGTGAGGCGAGCGCGGGCCCGGACTTCAGCGGCCCTGCGCTGGCAGCGTTCCTGCACAGGAGACACCAGGAGGTGTTCCATGCGAGGAGCCAGCCGTCGTCGGGAGGCACCCGCCGTTCCGGATCCGTGGAACGTCTTCGGAGGCGGCGACCCGCCGCCTGTCGCTCGATTCGAGCCGCGCGCGACGGCCCCGGCACGCTCGGCTCCGCCGGCTCGGCCGGAGCCGTCCGGCCGGAAGCCGATCGGCGAGATTCTCGTCGGCGCGGGCGTGATTTCCATCGAGACCCGCAACCGCGTCCTCGAGTACCAGGAGTGGAACCACGTCACCTTCGGAACGGCGCTCCTCGAGTCGGGCGAGCTGTCCGAGCAGCTCCTGCTGAGGGCTCTCTCCGTCCAGTTCTCCGTTCCAGGCGCCTCCGCGGCAGACCTCGAGTCGATCCCGGCCGACATCCTGGCCATGGTGAAGAGCAGGGTCGCGGAGAGGCTCTCCGTCATCCCGTTCCGCAAGGTCGGCAGGACCCTGCACGTGGCCATGGCCCGTCCGAACGACGAGACCGCGATCCGGTCGGTCGGCCTCCTCACGGGCCTCACCATCGTGCCGCACGTGGCGATCTCCGTCCGGCTCGCGCTCGCCATCGAGAAGCACTACGGCGTCCCGGCCGCGCCACACTACAAGGCCCTCGCCAGGACCCTCGGCGAGACGTCCGTCGCGGCGCGCCTGGAGGCTTCCGCGACCCGGACGGCTCCCGTCCTCCCGAGCGCCGCCCCGGAGACTCCGGCGGCGCCTCCGTCGGCATCTCCGCGGGCCGGCGAGCCCGTGGCCGATCCGGCGCCGCCACCCTGGTCGCAGCTCACGGGGGCCCTGGGCGAGGCCCGAAATCCCGACCAGGTCGCTATCGTGCTCCTCGATTTCCTGAGGGAGACGGTCGGCCCCGCTGCGCTCTATCTCGTCCGCGAGGACGAGGTCGTCCTCTGGAAGGCGTGGCCCGCCTCGGCCCAGGCATATGGTCTCTCGGTCCCGTTCTCGGCAAGCTCGCTCTTCGCGTCGCTGCGCGACACGGAGAACGTCCTCGCGGGGCCCTGCCCGGACACCCCGGCGAACCGCCAGGTCTTCGCGTCCGTCGGCGGGGGCGCTCCGGGGAGCGTCGTCGTCGTCCCGGTCAACCTGAACCAGCGGACGGTCCTCTTCATCGTCGGCCGGCCGGGCGGAGGAGAGCCGACGCTCGACAGGCCGTCCCTCGGGAAGCTCGCGAAGATCACCGCGACGGCCCTCGGGCTCGCGGCGCTCCATCGCCGGCTCCTGAGCATCTGAGCTCCCGGGGGAGGCCCGAGGCAGACCGCGCCGGGGCCTACTTCCTCGTCACCCGGCTCAGGCGCGAGCGGATGATCTCGCGCTCGTAGACGATCTCCTTCGGCATGGTCCCCTTGAACTGGTCGAAGAAGGCGTCCTGGTCGGAGAGCTCCCTCTTCCACTCCTCGTAGTCGATCGTCTGCGCGTCCTCGACGTCCTCCATCGGGACGGCGAGGTCTTTCAGCGGGAGGTCGGCCCACTTCGGCACCCAGCCGATCGCGCTCTCGGAAGCGCCGGCGCGGCCGCGGGCGCGGTCGATGATCCACTTCAGGATGCGCATGTTCTCGCCGAAGCCGGGCCACAGGAACGAGCCGTCGGGCCCCCTTCGGAACCAGTTCACCATGAAGATCTTCGGGAGGACCGCGACCTTCCCCTCCATGTTCAGCCAGTGCTCGAAGTAGCTCCCCATGTCGTAGCCGCAGAAGGGGAGCATCGCCATCGGGTCGCGCC